>DASSCD010000082.1:0-23528 GCA_035698005.1 Gaiellaceae bacterium
CGATCCGCCCGTCGGTCGCCTCTGCGGCCGCGAGGAGCGTCTCGCGGTCGAGCGGCTTGATCGAGTAGAGATCGATCACGCGGGCAGAGACGCCCTCCTCGGCCAGGAGGTCCGCGGCGGCGAGCGCCTCGTGCACGGTGATGCCGGCGCCGACGAGCGCGACCTCGTCCTCGTCGGTGGAGCGGAGGACGCGGCTGCCGCCGATGTCGAACTCCTCGTCCGGGCCGTACAGGACGGGTGTCGCCGGACGCAGCGTCCGCAGGTACGCGATCCCGTCGAGGTCGGCGAGCGCCGCGACGAGCCTCGCCGTCTGGTTGGCGTCGCACGGATGGAGCACGATGCTCGAATGCACGGCGCGGAACGCGGCGATGTCCTCGAGCCCCATCTGGGACGGACCGTCCTCCCCGATCGAGACCCCCGCGTGGGACCCGCTGAGAACGAAGCCGGCTCGGCTCACGGCCGCCATGCGCACGAAGTCGTACGCTCGGGACATGAAGGCCGCAAAGGTCGAGGCGAACGGCCTCCAGCCCACCGCCTGCAGCCCGACCGCGGCCGCGACCATCTGCTGCTCGGCGATGTACATCTCGAAGAACCGCTCGGGATGGGCCTTCGCGAACGTCTCGGCGAAGGTCGAGTTGGAGACCTCGCCGTCCAGGGCGACGACGTTCCCGCGGGCGGAGCCCAGCGCGGCGAGCGCCTCGCCGTAGGCCTTGCGCGTCGCGACCTCGCTTCCGACCTCGTAGCGCGGCAGCTCGAGCTCCCCGGTCTCGAAGCGGTGCGCCTCGCCCGGCTCCGGCTTCGCGACCTCGATCCGGAGGTCCCGCTCGCCGCCGAGCTCCGTGATCGCCTCGGTCGGGTCGTCGAGCGGCTTGCCGTGGAACCCGTTCACGTCCTCGACCGCCTTCACGCCCTCGCCCTTGATCGTGCGGGCGACGATCACCGTGGGCTGGCGCGTCGTCGCCATCGCCTCCGTGTACGCGCGGTCGATCGCGTCCACATCGTGGCCGTCGATCGCGATCGCGTGCCAGCCGAACGCGTGCGCCCGCTCGACGTACACGTCGAGGTCCCAGCCGACCATCGTCTCCCCGCGCTGGCCGAGCCGGTTGACGTCGATGATCGCCGTCAGGTTGTCGAGCTCGTAGTGGGCCGCGTGCTCGAACGCCTCCCACATCGAGCCCTCGGCCATCTCGCTGTCGCCGCAGAGCACCCACACCCGGCTCGGCAGGCGGGCGAGGCGTTTCGCCGCGAGCGCCATGCCCACGCCGATCGGGAGCCCCTGGCCGAGCGACCCGGTGGCGACGTCCACCCACGGCAGCACGGGCGTCGGGTGCCCCTCGAGCTTGCTGCCGAAGGACCGGTACGAGAGGAGCTCCTCGTCCGAGATGACGCCGGCCGCCTTGTAGATCGCGTACAGCAGCGTCGACGCGTGCCCCTTCGAGAAGACGAGGCGATCGTTGGCGGGGCTCTTCGGCTCGGAGAAGTCGTAACGGAGGTAGCCGTCGACGAGCACGGCCATCAGGTCGGCGGCGGACATCGCGGACGTCGGGTGCCCCGACTTCGCCGCCGCGGCCATCCGGACCGAGTCGACCCGGAGCTGCTGCCCCAGCTCGCTTCTGCGCTCGGCCTTCGCCATCCCGGTCATTCTAGGTGGCCGTTTCCCGCGCCCGTCGCAGGGTAACCTTCACCGATGGCCAGCAGTCGGCTCCACGAGCTCTCGTCCCACGGCGTCAGCGTCTGGATGGACTCCCTCTCGCGTGAGCTGCTCGAGACCGGTGAGCTCGCCCGCCTGATCGAGGAGGACGCGGTCGTCGGCGTCACCTCCAACCCGACCATCTTCGAGAAGGCGCTGTCCACTGGGGACTGGTACGACGACGAGCTCCGCGACGCGACGACGCGGCACGACGACTCGAAGGAGATCTTCCTCGAGCTCGCCGTCGAGGACGTTTCCCGCGCGTGCGACCTCCTGCGCCCCGCCTGGGAGCGGTCGGACGGCGTCGACGGGTACGTCTCGATCGAGGTCGACCCCGACCTCGCCTACGACCGCGAGGCGAGCTACGACGAGGCGATCAGGCTGCACCGGCTCGTCGACCGCCAGAACGCCTACGTGAAGATCCCCGGGACGGAGCCCGGCCTCGGCGCGATCGAGGACTGCATCGCGGGCGGTCACTCGATCAACGTCACGCTGATCTTCTCGCTCGCCCGGCACGCAGAAGTGGCAGAGGCGTACGTCCGCGGGCTCGAGCGCCTCGTCGAGTACGGCGGCGATCCCTCCCGGGTGATCTCGGTGGCGAGCTTCTTCGTCTCGCGCGTGGACACCGAGACGGACCGGCGGCTCGAGGAGATCGGCCGCACCGACCTGCAGGGGAAGCTCGCGATCGCGAACGCGAAGCTCGCGTACCAGCACTACCTCGACGTGTTTTCGGGGCCGCGCTGGGACGCGCTCGCGGAGCGTGGCGCGCGGCCGCAGCGCTGCCTGTGGGCCTCGACCTCGACGAAGAACCCGGCCTATCGCGACGTGCTCTACGTCGAGGAGCTCGTCGGGCCCGACACCGTCAACACGATGCCTGCCGAGACGATCGCCGCCTTCCAGGACCACGGCGAGGTCGCGGACACCTTGACCGAGGGCGTCGACGAGGCGCGCGCGCTGCTCGACGACCTCGCTACTGCGGGCGTCGACTACGACGACGTCGTCGAGACGCTCGAGCGCGAGGGCGTCGAGAAGTTCTCCGAGTCGTTTCGCACGCTTCGCGAGGGCATCGACGCGAAGCGGGCCGCGCTCGTCGCCTGATCTGAGCTCGTTCGCCGGCCGCGCGTCGAGGGCGTCACGCGGACGCCCTCGACGCAGCCGTCGATGTGACTTCCACAGGCCCCGCTCGCCCCGACAAGGGGGAATCGAGGCGAGCGTGCCCGTGAACTAGTGGGTCATCGTCCCCTTCGGGTTGCCGACCTTGAGCAGGCCCACCTGCCCGAGGTCGACATCCGCGAACGCGTGGCTCACGAAGGGGTAGAGGCCGACGTCGTCGACCTTCACGTCGAAGACGGCCCCGCCGCCGGCCGGCACGACGACCGTCTGGACGCCGCGCTGCGGCGGGCTCTTCAGGTCGGAGTTCTCCCAGGCCCGGTCGAAGATGGTGCCGACGACGTGGAAGTTGACGTTGTTCGTCGGCCCGGCCGCGACGACCCAGAAGCGCGTCGTCTCGCCCGGCGCCGCGGTCAGCGGGTGCGTCACGTACTGGTTCGCGTACCCGTTGAACGTGACCCAGTCGGCCAGCCGCGTGCGGGCCTTGGTCATGTCGAGCGAGGCGGGCTCGGAGATACCGTCACCGTTCAGGTACCACTCGCTGCCGACGAGGACGTACTCGTTGTCGACGGGTGGGAGGCCGGCCTTCGGCTCGACGATGATCGCGCCGTACATGCCGTTCGCGATGTGTGCCAGCACCGGCTTCGTCCCGCAGTGGTACATGTAGACGCCCGCGTCCCCGGCACGGAACCTGAACGTGAACGACTCGCCCGGCGCGGCGTCGCGGAACGCGAGGTTCGGCGCGATGCGGGCGGCGTGGAAGTCGATCGAGTGCGGGATCGAGCCGCCGTTCGTCAGCGTCATCTCGACCATCTGGCCCTCGCGGACGTGGACGATCGGGCCGGGAGCGCCGTGGCCGTCGAACGCCCAGGTGTTGTACTTCACGCCGGGCGCGATCTCGACGACCATGTCCTTCAGCACCATCTCGACCTTGACGAGGTCGCCGGCAGGAACGGGCGGGAGCGTCGCGTCATAGGCCGGGTGCGCCTGTGCGAGCGCCTCCGCGTTCTCGCCGGTCTTCCCGGCGAAGCTCTGGAGCGGCAGGCTGACGTTGCTCTCTGCCGAGTGAGACGAATGGTCCGTCGTTGCGGCGCTCGCGCTCGCGTCGTCGCGGGCGTCGTCGGCCGTGCGGACGAGGACGACGGCGACGATCGACAGGACCGCGACGGCGATCCCGAGGAAGACGGCGACGACCTTCAGGAGCGCGCCCGAGCCTCCGTCGTCTGCCGGGGTCGAGCGCCTGTAGGTCGGGCCTGAGGCCGAGTAGCTGGTCACGGTTCCTCCCGGAGTTCGTTTTCGTGCACCGTAGGGAGTGCTCGCGTCCGCAGCCTCCGCAGAGGCCACCCGTACCGTTGCGGCGATCTACGGAGCCACGTTGCGGGGGAGCGTCGTTGAGGATGCCGTTCGAGGAGAGCGCGGCGCGGCCGTCCACGAGGGCAGGCGCGAGTCTAGGTCGTCGCTGACGCGAGCGCTTGCTCGAGCAGGGCGCCGACCGCAAGCACGAGCGCGTCGGCGCCGGGCCTCCCGACGAGCTGGACGGAGGCAGGCAGCCCGTCTTCCGCCGCGCCGCAGGGAAGCGCGAGCGCGGGCCAGCCGAGCGCATTCACCGGGAAGGTGCGGCTGACGACGTCCTCGCGGACGTCGAGGTCGCCGATGCCCCCTTCGCCGACGCGAGGCGCGACGCACGGCAGCGTCGGCGTGACCACGAGGTCGACGCCTTCGATCGCGGCTGCGACACGCTCGCGGTACTCCTCACGCCGCCGCGCCGCAGCCGAGGCGTCCGCGTCCGTCACGGCGAGGCAGCGCTCGAGCTTGATGCGGACGTCCTCGCCGTAGAGGTCGGCGTTCTCCGAGAAGAGCTCGCGGTGCACGTCTGCGACCTCGTGCATGAAGAGCCTGCCGAGGGCTTCCGGCTCGGGGAGCTCGATCGGCATGCGCCGCGGGAACCGCGCGGCGGCACTGTCGACCCGCGAGCGGACGAGCGGGTCGGCGCCGTCGAGCCAGGCCACTCCGACCCTGACGCTCTCGAGGGAGCCCGGCTCGACCCGAGTGAAGCCCGGGACGAGTATGCGCATGGCCCCCTCGCAGGTCGCGACGTCGCGGGCCATCGGGCCCGCGTGGTCGAAGCTCGACGCCAGCGGGAAGCAGCCCGCGAGCGACACGAGCCCGAACGTCGGCTTGAAGCCGACGACCCCGCAGCACGCCGCGGGAATCCGGATCGAGCCTCCGGAGTCGGTCCCGAGCGCGAGATCGGCGGCGCCGAGCACGAGAGCCGCGGCGTTCCCGCCGCTCGACCCGCCGGCTACCCGGCCTGGGTGACCGGGGTTGGGGACGACCCCGAAGTGCGGGTTCTCGGAGGTCACGCCGTACGCGAACTCGTGCAGGTTCGTCTTCCCGACGACGCCGTACCCGGCCGCTTCGAGCGCGGCGACCGCCGGCGCGGTCTCCGCGGGCACGTGGTCGGCGAAGAGCGGCGAGCCGTACGTCGTGACGAGCCCGGCCGTGTCGAACAGGTCCTTGACCGCGAGCGGAATCCCTCCGGGCTGCCTCTGCGGCAAGGCGAGGAACACTCCTGCCGGCGCCTCGGACGGGCGCACGCCTAATCCAGCTGCAGGTACAGCACCGAGATGATCGCGGTGCCGAGGAAGAGGAGCCAGAAGAGCCCGAAGAGGGCCCACCCGAAGCGGAGGTTCCTGCGCGCGAGCTCGTCGTCGTGGTTGCTCACGAACGAGCTCCTCGTCCGTGAGCGGGGAGGGGCGTGGGGAACCGAGAGGTTCCCCACGCTCTCCGGAAGAAGGGGATACGTGGGGGACACATGGTTTCCCCCACGAACGCGAGTCGAAGACGAGCGTCGTTCACGTCACCAGGGGGTCGATCGCCGCCGCGACGAAGAGGAGCGCGAGGTAGGCGAGGGAGTAGTGGAACAGCACCTGCGCCCGGGCCGTCGAGAGGTCGCGGCGAAGGAGAAAGGCGAGCGTCACGAGGATCGTGCCGAGCACCGCGGCCGCGACGGTGTACACGGGGCCGAGCCAGAGGCCGACGACGACCGTGAACGCGACGAGGCCGATCGAGTAGAGGAGGATCTGGCGGGCGGTCTCGCGATCGCCGCGGACGACGGGTAGCATCGGCACGCCGGCGGCGGCGTAGGCCTTCTTGATCATCAGCGCGAGCGCCCAGAAGTGGGGCGGCGTCCATAGGAACACGATCAGGAAGAGCCAGAGCGCCGGCAGGCCGAGGTCGCCCGTCGCGGCTGCGTACCCGACGAGGGGCGGCACCGCGCCGGCCGCTCCGCCGATGACGATGTTCTGCGGCGTCGAGCGCTTGAGCCAGCGGGTGTAGACGAGGACGTAGAAGAGGTTGCCGACGAGCGCGAGCGTCGCGGTGAGCACGTTCACCGCGGACGCCAGCAGCGCGAACGAGAGGGCTGAGAGCACGAGCCCGAACTCGAGCGCCTGCGCGGGCGTGACCCGCCCAGACGCGACGGGCCGGTTGCGCGTCCGCGTGCCCATGAGCTGGTCGATGTCGCGGTCGAGCACGTGATTGAGCGCCGAGGCACCGCCGCAGGCGAGCGCGAGGCCGGCCATCGTGACGACGAAGAGGTCGAGCGGCGGGACGCCTTGCGCGCCCACGAACATCCCGGCCGCGCCGGTGAGCAGGAGCAGCGTCATGATCCGCGGCTTCGTCAGTGTCAGGTAGTCCCGTCCTGACGCGAGCGGGGCCGGTGCCCCGCGGAGGGAACCGGCGAACGCGACGAGCGATGCGCCGAGCGCGACTCCTGCTGCGCCCACGTGCACGGCGACTGCCCAGCCCGCGCTTCCGCTCCAGGCGACGAGTCCGCCGAGCGCGATCGCGACGAGGAAGAGGACGAGCGCGGCCAGCGTGCGCGTGACAAGGCGCGGGTAGGAGAGGCGCGCGAGTACGACGTTCGCGACGAGGAACGGCAGCGCGAGCGCGACGATGCCCCAGTGCGCGGTCCCGAGCTCGAGCGCCGCGCTCGCGACGACGAGCCCGGTCCCGACCGCCGCAGCGGCCGCGGACAGGCGCAGGAGCGGCCCGGTCCGGGCCTGCTCAGAGGGAAGTTCGAGCACCACGCTGCTCACGGAGCCTCCGTCGGAGATCGTAGAGGGGCCGCGCGCTCGTCACGTACGGCACGTCGTCGAAGTTGTGGGGCGGCGGGGGCGAGGTCGTGTACCACTCGAGCGTGTCCGCCTGCCAGGGGTCGTTGCCGACGCGCAGGCCGGTGCGCGACGTCCGCAGGATGTTCACGAAGAAGAGGAGGATCGCGATCCCCATCACCCAGGAGCCGATCGTCGAGGTGAGGTTGTACCCCTCCCAGCTCTCGTCCGAGTACGTGTAGATCCGCCGCGGCATCCCGTCCAACCCGAGCAGGTGCTGGGGGAAGAAGGTTACGTTGAAGCCGACGAACATCAGCCAGAAGTGCCACTTCCCGAGCGTCTCGCCGAGCATCTTCCCGAACATCTTGGGCCACCAGTAGTAGAGCCCGCCGAAGATCGCGAACACCGAGCCGCCAAGAATCACGTAGTGGAAGTGGGCGACGACGAAGTACGTGTCGTGCACCTGCCAGTCGATCGGGAAGGCGGCGAGATAGATCCCCGAGAGCCCGCCGATCGTGAAGATCGAGAGGAACCCGAGCACGAAGAGCATCGGCGTGTCGAAGCTGATGTTCCCGCGCCAGAGCGTCGCCAGCCAGTTGAAGATCTTCACGCCGGTGGGGACGGCGATGATCATCGAGGCGACCATGAAGAACCCGTTCAGCGCGTTCGGCATCCCGACCGTGAACATGTGGTGCGCCCACACGAGCATCGAGAAGAAGCCGATCGCGACGGTCGAGAACGCGACGGCCTTGTAGCCGAAGATCGGCTTCCGGGCGAAGACCGGGATCACCTCGGAGACGATCCCGAAGGCCGGGAGCGCCATCACGTACACCTCCGGGTGCCCGAAGAACCAGAACGCGTGCTGGTACAGGACCGGCGCCCCGCCCTCGGCCGGCGCGAAGAAGTGCGTCTGGATGTCCCACGGGCCGATCGAGATCCCGCGGTCGAGCAGGAGCAGCGTGAGGCCCGCCGAGAGCGTCGGGAGGACGGCCATGAGCAGCCACGCGAAGATGTACATCGACCAGACGAAGAGCGGCATCCGCGTCCAGGTCATCCCGCGCGTCCGCATGCTGTGCGTCGTGACGATGAAGTTGATCGCGCCCGCGAGCGAGGAGGCGGTGAGGATGTGCAGCGATAGGATCCACAGGTCCTGCCCGGTGCCCGCCTGCTCGACGGAGAGCGGCGGGTAGGAGGTCCAGCCCGCCTGCGCCGCCCCGCCGCTGGCGAAGAACGAGAGCATGAGAACGACGCCGCCGAGCAGGAAGAGCCAGTACGAGAGCGCGTTCAGCCGCGGGAAGGCGACGTCCCGCGCACCGAGCATCAGCGGCAGCAGGTAGTTCCCGAGCCCCGCGAGGATCGGGACGACGACGAGGAACACCATCGCCGTGCCGTGGATCGTGACGAGCTCGTTGTAGCGCTCCGGGCCGATCAGGTCCGAGTTCGCCTGCGCGAGCTGCAGGCGCAACGCCATCGCCATCAGGCCGGCGAGGACGAAGAAGAAGAGCGCCGTCCCGATGTACAGGAGCCCGATCCGCTTGTGGTCGGTCGTGACGAGCCAGCTCGTGACCCGGCCGCGCTGCCAGGCGGGGACCGGGGTGGGTGCGGGACTAACCGCCACCGGGCGGGCTCTCCTCGAGGTAGTTGGTCAGCGCCTCCATCTGCTCGTCCGTCCAGCCGGATCCGACCGCCGGCATCGTCCGCCGTCCGTTGCGGACGACGTTCTCGAGCGCCTGGGCGTCCTGGAGGATCGGCGAGCCCGTGAGCGGGCGCCCGATGCCGCCTTCGCCGGAGAGGCCGTGGCACTTCGCGCACACGCCCTCCCAGGTCTCCTGGCCGAGCTCCGAGGTCCCCGCCGTCTGCTCCGTCCTCCGCTCCGCCAGCCAGGAGTCGAACTCGGCCTCGGGGAGCACCTCGACCGAGGCGAGCATCTGCGCGTGCTGGAGCCCGCAGAGCTCCGCGCACTGCCCCGTGTAGACCCCGGGATCGTCGACCTCGAACCAGGTCTCGTTCACGGTGCCCGGGATCGCGTCTATCTTCCCGCCGAGCGCCGGGATCCACCAGGAGTGGATGACGTCGTCGTCCGGCGACACGACCTCGAGCCGCACGGGAACGCCGGCGGGCGCGCGCATCTTGTCGATCGCGATCACGCCGTTCGGATACTCGTACTGCCAGTAGAACTGACGGCCGGTCACCCGGACCTCGAGCCGGTCGCCGGCGGCGGCCGAGGGCACGTTCGCGATCCCCGGCAGCTCGTAGAAGACGAAGGCGCCGATCGCGACCAGGATCACGACTGGAAAGAGCGTCCACAGAAGCTCGAGCCTCGTCGCGCCGTGGATCTGCGCGCCGTCCTCGAACCGGTCTCGACGGCGCCGCCGGAAGCGCACCACGAAGAGGACGAGGAGCGTCTCGACGAGGACGAAGATGAAGAGGATGAAGATCGAGACGAAGAGCCAGCTCCGGTGGATGCCCTCGGCGTTCGGCGACGCGGGCTCGACCGGGGTGAAGCCGCCGTTGTCGCCGAGAGCGACGGGGACGACGACGAGGGCGAGCAGCGAGCCGGCGAGGACGAGGAGCGCGCGCACCGCCTGCCATTCTATGAAGGTGCCGGAGGCCGCGACCACGAGAACCCGCGTGCGCCTGCCCCGAGACGTCGTCCGGCCGTTCGAGGTGTACGTGAACGGCGTCCCGCAGAGCGAGGGCGACGACTTCGACGTGGACGGCCGCACGCTCGTCTTCGACCGGGAGCTGAGAACGGAGGGCAAGCTCGGCTTCTGGCGCTGGACGTCGATCTTCGTCGGGATCGCCGGGACCTACCGCCAGAACGACTCGGTCGACGTCGTGTACACGCGCGGCGGACGCCGCGTTGTCGCGGCGAAGCTGCCCCTCGAGCCCGCCTAGCGGCGGCCTTGGCTCGTGTCGACTGCGAGCTAGTGTTCCACGGTGGAGCGGGAGAACGGGATCGAGGTCGAGGGCCTCGTCCGTGAATACAGGAAGGGCCCGCGCGCAGTCGACGGGATCGACATCTCCGTGGCGCCGGGCGAGATCTACGGTTTCCTCGGTCCGAACGGGGCCGGCAAGTCGACAACGGTCCACGTCCTGACGACGCTGCTCCCGCCGACCGCGGGAACGGCCCGTGTCGGCGGCTACGACGTGGTGAAGGACGGCCCCAGGGTGCGCTCGCTGATCGGGGTCGCGCTCCAGGAGGCGGCGCTCGACCCGCTCCTCACAGGGCGTGACCACCTCAGGTTGCAGGCGACGCTCCAGGGCGTCCGCAAGGAGCAACGGCACCCCCGCGCGGAGGAGCTGCTCCACCGCGTCGGGCTCGCGGATGCCGCCGACCGGAAGGTGTCGGGGTACTCGGGTGGGATGAAGCGGCGCCTCGACCTCGCTCTTGCGCTGATCCACGCCCCCCGGATCCTCTTCCTCGACGAGCCGACGACGGGCCTCGACCCGCAGAGCCGCACCGCGCTGTGGGAGGAGGTGTCGCTGCTCCGCCGGGAAGATCGGGTGACCGTGTTCCTCACGACCCAGTACCTCGAGGAGGCCGACGTCCTCGCCGACCGCGTGGGGATCATCGATCAGGGGAAGATCGTCGCGGAGGGCTCGCCCGCCGCCCTCAAGGCCGAGATCGGGCGGCCGAGCGTGCACGCGATCCCGCGCCGCGAGGAGGATCGCACCCGCATCGCCGAATTCCTCGCCCCGTTCGGCGAGCCGCTCGACTCGACCCGCGACGTCGCGGTGCGCCTGCGCGACGGGCTCGGCCTCACGGACATCGTCCGAGCCGTGGACCAGAACGGTGTCGACATCGTCGACCTCGAGCTGCGTGCGCCGTCACTCGACGACGTCTTCCTGGCGAAGACCGGCCGGACGCTCGAAGGCGCGGCGGAGGAGGCCGAGACCGAGCAGCAGGAGCTGCGGCGGCGGTGAGCGCGAGCTGGCCGCAGGTGGGAGCGATCGCCAGGCGCTCGCTCGTGCGGACATCGCGCCAGCCGGCGAGCGTGATCCCGCCGCTCATCTTCCCGGTCGCGCTCATGGCCGTGAACGCGGGCGGGCTGCGGTCGTCGGTCGACCTCCCAGGGTTCCCCACCGACTCGTTCCTCGCGTTCGCGCTCGCAGTCCCGTTCATCCAAGGCGCGCTCTTCTCGACGATGAATGCCGGCACCGACCTCGCCCGCGACATCGACACCGGGTTCATCAACCGCCTGTCGCTGACGGCGCTTCGGGACTGGGCGCTCCTCACGGGACAGCTCGCGGGTGTGGTCGCGCTCGGTGTCGTCCAGGTCCTGTTCTACATCGTCGTCGGCCTCGCCGCAGGCGTCGAGTTCGAGTCGGGTCCGCTGGGCATCCTCGTCCTCCTCGTCTACGGCGCGATCGTAGCCCTCTCTTTCGGCGCGCTCGGCGCCTGGCTTGCGTTCCGGACGGGGTCCGGCGAGACGATCCAAGCCCTCTTCCCCGTCCTCTTCGTCTTCCTCTTCATCTCCTCGATGAACGCGCCGCGGAACCTGATCGGCGTCGACTGGTTCAGGATCGCGGCCACGCTGAACCCGGTCTCTTACATGATCGAGTGCGTCCGCAGCCTCATCATCACGGGCTGGGACTGGCAGGCGCTCGCGCTCGGGTTCGGGTTCGTGATCGTGCTCGGCCTGGTCTCGGTCGTGCTCGCGACGCGCGCTCTTCGAACCCGGCTGACGAGGACATAAGCGCTTCGATGCGTACCTGGGACGTCGTCTCCGGAGTGGCCTGGCGGACGCTCAAGAATGCGCTCACGAACCCGCAGATCCTCCTGCCCACGATCGCGTTCCCACTCTTCTTCTTCACGGCGTTCGCAGGTGGGCTCTCGCAGGTGGCGGAGATCCCGGGCTTCGACTTCCCGCCCGGATACACGGCGTTCCAGTTCGTCTTCGTGCTGCTCCAATCCGCGGCCTTCAGCGGTGTCTTCACCGGATTCGGGCTGGCCCGCGACTTCGAGGGAGGGTTCGCCAAGCGGCTGCTGCTGGCGGCACCGCATCGCTCGGGCATCGTGCTCGGCTACGCGCTCGCGGCGCTGTGTCGCTGGGTGGTCGTCGGGGGCCTGCTCACGCTGGTCGCGCTCGTGGTGGGGATGCAGGTCGGCGGGGGCCCCGTCGACCTCGTCGGCCTCTACGTCCTCGCCGCGCTCGTCAACTTCTGCGGCTTCTTCTGGGCGGGCGGGATCGCCATGCGCTTCCGGACGATCCAGGCGGCCCCGCTCATGCAGATGCCGGTCTTCCTCGTCCTGTTCTTCGCTCCCGTGTACGTGCCGCTCGAGCTTCTCGAAGGCTGGATCGAGGGGGTCGCGTCGGTCAATCCGGTCAGCTACCTGCTCGAGACAGGCCGCGGGTTCATCGCAGGCGACCCGCCGCACGTCCTCGGCTCCTTCGCGATCGCGATCGGGCTGGGTGTCGCGTTCTGGACGTGGGCGTTTCTCGGGCTGCGCAAGGCCGAGGCCGCCGGCGCCTCGTAGCGCCGGTCAGAGGACGCGGAGCAAGGCCGCGACCACGCTCGGGTCGAACTGCGTCCCCGACCCTTGCCTGAGCCTCAGCTTCGCCTCGTCGGCCCCGATCGAGGAGCGGTAGGGGCGATCGGTCGTCATCGCGTGGTAGGCGTCGCAGGCGAGGACGATCCGGGACTCGATGGGGATCTCCTCGCCGGCCAGCCGGTCCGGGTAGCCGGTGCCGTCGAAGTTCTCGTGGGCGCTCCGCACGATGCGTCGAACCTCCTCGAGCTGCTCGATCGGCTCCAGGATGCGCTCGCCCAGGATCGGATGGCCCTCGACGATGCCGCGCTCGGCGTCGGTGAGCGGCGCCGGCTTGGCGAGGATCGCTTCCGGAATGCCGAGCTTCCCGATGTCGTGGAGCAGCGCGCCGAGCTCGAGGCGCCGCAGGGCGCTCGGCCCGAACCCGAGCTCGTGCCCGACCTTCAGCGAGAGGTCGGCGATCGTGCGGCCGTGGCTCGACGTGTGCTCGTCGCGGGCCTCGAGGGCATTGACGAGCGCTTCGACGGTCGAGAGGAACGTCCGCTCGAGCCTCTCGTAGCTCTCCGCGTTCTGGAGCGCGACCTTCGCCTGCTGGGCGATCCCGCCGAGGAGATCGAGCTCCCGTGCCCCGAACGTCGCGAGCGCGGGAACCGCGGCGGCGATCGCCCCGCGGCGCCCGTCGAGACCGAACGGCGCGACCGCGATGGTGCCGCTCGGTGCGCGCGGGTCCGAGAGCAGCGGATGCCCGGCAGTGGTCTCGGCGAGGAAGGGCTCGCCCCGCTCGAGCCAGGAATCGAGGAGGATCCCACGGGGCATCGGAGTGCGGGTCGTCCGCGTCGCCGCGCCGTCGTGCTCGGCGAGCCTGAGCAGGTCGCCGGACTCCGCGTCCTGCAGCAAGAGCGAGACGCTCGGGCTCGAGAGGATGCGCGCGGATCCCGCCACGACGCGGTGGGCGACCTCGGCGGCGCCCTTGGCGCCAGCGAGCGCGCGCCCGAACTCGAGCAGCGCGGTCGCGCCCTCGGCCTCGCGGCGCTGCGCCTCGTACAGGCGGGCGTTCTCGAGGGCCACCGATGCATGTCCGGCGAGCACCTCGAGGAGGCGCAGGTCGTCGCTGTCGAACTGGTCGAGCCCGAGCTTCGAGATCACGATGACGCCGGTCACGTTCGATCCGAAGATGAGCGGGACGGCGAGCAGCGACTCCTCGATCTCCGCGGTGCCGGCGATCTGCTCGCCGAACGCGGACCGTGCGGCGTCACCCGTGAGCAGCGCCTTGCCCGTCTCCGCGACCCGCCCGGTGATACCGCGGCCCATCCGGATGGCCTGCACCTCCACCGAGGTACCGGGGTCCGCCGAGGTCAGGTCGCCGCGGAAGGCCACGGGGAGCAGCTCGTCGCCTTCGCGGAGAAAGACGCGGCAGTTGTGGTAGTCGATCAGCAGCCGGAGCTCGTCCGCGATCGTGAGCCCGATGCGCTCGACGTCGTTGAGCCGCGAGAGCTTCCCCGACAGGCTCTGCAACATCTTCAGGTGCGCGATCGAGCGCACGTCGTCGAACCGCTCGTCCATGGGGCGCTCCCGGGCCGTCTCGTCGAACACGACGACGAGCCCGTCCCCGCGGGACTTCGCCGTCATCATCGCGGCCTCGGCGCAGGCGACGAGCTCGCGAGGGTTGGCCGCGTGCCCGGGGCCGACCGCGATGCCGATCGAGACCGTCAGCGTCCCGGCCGCGCCCACGTCGAGTGCCGCGAGCTGTTCTCCGAGGCGCCCGGCGAGCGCGACCGCGTTCGGGACGTCCCCCGACGGGATCACGATGCCGAACTCCTCGCCACCGATCCGGCACACCGCGTCGGTCGCCCGCACGGAGCCGCGAAGGACGTCCGCGAGCTGGACGAGGACCTGGTCCCCGACCCCGTGCCCGTAGACGTCGTTGACCTTCTTGAAGTCGTCGAGGTCGAGAAGGACGAGCGCGACGGTGTCGTGCTCGGTCGACGCTCGTGTCAGCTCGGCGCGGAGGCGGTCGTGGAAGGCGCGGTGGTTGTAGAGGCCGGTCAGCGCGTCCGTCGAGGCCTGGTGCTCGAGGCGCGCCCGGATGTGCGCGTTGTCGAGGGCGAGCGCCGCAGCGTCGCCGAAGCGGGTTGCGAGGAGGAACTCCTCCTCGGTGAACGACGCCTCCTCCCCGACGCGGTAGATGTTGAGCGTGCCCTTGAGCCGTCCGCGCGCCACGAGTGGGACCGCGATCAGCGCCTCGGGGTCGAGCGGCGTGCCCGGGACGAAGCGGACGCGCGGGTCGAGATGAGCCTGGTTGGCGAGGACGGGCTCTCGGTGCTCGACGGCCCAGCCGGTGATGCCCTCGCCGTAGGCGAAGCGCTCGCGCATGACCTCGTCGGCCCACTCGCCGCGCGCGAGCATGGGGATGAGCTCCCGCTTCGCCTCGTCGGCCTCGTAGATGTGGACGTCCTCGTAGGGGATCAGCTCGGCGAGGGTGTCCGCGATGCGGTCGAGCAGCGCGTCGAGGCTCTGCTCGGACAGCACGTCGTGGAAGATCTCGGCGAGTCGCCGGTACGGCTCGGCAGAGCTCGCCGAGACGAGGCTGATCGGTGGCCGCGGCGACGGCTCGCGAGGGCTGGGCGCAGGGTCGGACATCGTGTGGAGTTCCAGGTCCTCATCGGATCGCCCCGCCGTGCGCTTGAGCGCGCCTCTGCGAAGATCCTCCGCGTGAGCACCCGGGACGCCCGCGTCGCGCTCCTCGAGCGCCTCATCGACCACGCCCCGCTGTTCCCGCCCGCGTCCCTCGCGCTCCCCGAGGCGCTCGCCGAGGACCGGCGGGCGCGGGCGAGCCGGCACGCGTTCATGCTCGGCCGCTTCGTCTGCCCCGCCTCGCGGGTCGCGGAGCTTCCGGACGTCGAGCGTGGGGTGAGCGTGGTGCTCGACGCCGCCGTGCCGGACGGAGCTCGCGTGGAGGCGCTCGAGGTCCCTCCTTCGGTCGAGCTCTCCGAGCTGCCCTCCACTGCTTCGGAGGTCTACGTCGAGGTCGCGGTCGACGGCAATCCCGGCGAGCAGCTGGACGAGCTCGCCGAGCGCGGTCTCCGGGCGAAGGTCCGCTGCGGCGGCGCCTCGGTGCCCGGGGTGGCCGAGCTCGCGCGCTTCGTTCGCGCGTGCCGCGAGCGAGGGATCGTCTTCAAGGCGACGGCAGGGCTCCACCACGCGGTCGCCCGCGACGGTGAGCACGGGTTCCTCAACCTGCTCGCAGCGGCGGTCTTCGGTGACGAGGAGCGCGCGCTCTCGGAGCAGGACCCCTCGGCGTTCGCGCTCGAGGAGGCAACCTTCCGCTGGCGCCGGCGCGAGGCGTCGCCGGTGGGCCTCGCACGCGCCCGGCGGGAGCTGCTGCACTCGATCGGCAGCTGCAGCTTCTTCGAGCCCGTCGAGGAACTGGAGGCGCACGGAGGGCTACGGCGGTGACCGGAGCCGTCGGTTTCGGCGTCTTCTCGCTCGAGGGCGAGCCGCCGCGTGCCGGCTTCCGCGTGGGCACTGGGATTCTCGACTTGTCGGCGAACGGCTTCGGCTCGGAGTTCGCCATGCCGAGCCTCGGCGCGTTCCTCGCTCGGGGCCGGTCGGCCTGGGAGGACGTGACCGCCCGAGCGCTGGACCTCGTCCGCTCGGGGGCGGATCTGGTGCCGCTCGAGCTCGCGAGGGTCGAGCTCCCCTTCGAGGTCGCGGACTACGTGGACTTCTACTCCTCACTCGAGCACGCGACGAATCTCGGCCGGCTGTTTCGGCCAGACGCGGATCCGCTCCTCCCGAACTGGCGGCACCTGCCCGTTGCCTACCACGGCCGTGCCGGGACGGTGGTCGTCAGCGGCACCCCGGTCGTCCGCCCCTGCGGCCAGGTGAAGGGCCCGGACGACGCGGCGCCGCGCTTCGGGCCGAGCGCGCGGCTCGACTTCGAGCTCGAGCTCGGGCTCGTCGTCGGCGTCGGCAGCGTTCGCGGCGAGCCGGTGCCGGGCTTGGCGTTCCGCGACCATGTGTTCGGCGTCGCGCTCGTCAACGACTGGAGCGCGCGGGACGTTCAGGCCTGGGAATACCAGCCGCTCGGGCCGTTCCTCGGGAAGTCGTTCGCGACCTCGATCTCGGGCTGGCTGACCCCTTTGTGCCTGCTCGAGGACCGCTTCGTCCCGGGGCCCGCCCAGGACCCGGAGCCGCTGCCGTACCTGCGGGCACCCGGCAGCTGGGCCCTCGACGTGGAGCTCGAGGTCGAGCTCTCGGGCTCGGTCGTCTCGCGGACGAAC
Organism: Gaiellaceae bacterium; assembly: GCA_035698005.1. Lineage (GTDB taxonomy): Bacteria > Actinomycetota > Thermoleophilia > Gaiellales > Gaiellaceae > GMQP-bins7. The sequence continues at coordinate 16,693 of DASSCD010000082.1, forward strand.
GCGCGCGGTCTCTACTGGACGATGCCGCAGCAGTTCGCGCACGCGACGGTCAACGGCGCATCGGTACGGACCGGCGACCTGCTCGCATCGGGCACGATCTCCGGGCCCGGCCCCGGGAGCGAAGGCTCGCTGATCGAGCTGACCTGGAACGGCGCTCGCCCGATCCGGCTCGGCGACGGAAGCTCGCGGTCGTTCCTCGAGGACGGCGACGAGCTCGTCCTGCGCGGGCGGGCAGGCGAGGTCGAGCTCGGCGAGGTCCGGGGAACCATCCTGCCCGCGCGCTGCCAGCCACGGCTTTCCCGAAGCGCAGCAGGGGGCTCTCCACGATGACCTGCACGCGGGCGGTGCCGACGATGGAAGCGTGCGCTATCTCCTCGTGCTCAACGGAGCGCCCTACGGGGACGAGCGCTCCTACAACGGGCTCCGGCTCGCGCTCTCGCTCGCGAAGCGGGAGGACGTGGAGCTGCGCGTGTTCCTCATGGGCGACGCGGTCGGCTGCGCCGTCGCGGGGCAGCAGACGCCCGACGGCTACTACAACCTCGAACGCATGCTCAAGGGGCTCGCGAAGAAGCAGGTACCGGTCGGCTGCTGCGGTACCTGCCTGAAGGCGCGCGGGATGACGGACGACAGGATCGCCGAGGGCGCGTTCCACTCCGGGCTCGAGGAGCTGACCGACTGGACCGTGTGGGCCGATAAGGTCGTGACGTTCTAGGCCGCGGGCGGGAAGTTGCCCGCGCGGTAGACCTGCCCTTCGAGCGTGCGGCCGAGGAGCTCCTCCAGCCACGCGGCGACCGAGATCAGCGCATCGAGGTCGATCCCGGTCTCGACACCCTCGCCGTGCAGCAGGTAGACGAGGTCCTCGGTCGCGACGTTGCCCGTCGCGCGCGGCGCGAAGGGGCAGCCGCCGAGACCGCCGACCGACGCGTCGAGCACCGTCGCCCCGGCCTCGAGGGCGGCGAGCGCGTTCGCGTAGCCCGTGCTGCGGGTGTCGTGGAAGTGCCCGCCGACGGGGATGCCGAGCTCCGCCGTTCGCGTGACGAGCGAGCGCACGTGCCGTGGGACCCCGACCCCGATCGTGTCCGCGAGCACGATCGTGTCGGGACCGCTCGCGGCGACGCGCTCGGCGAGGTCGAGCGCCCGGCTCTCGTCCACACGCCCCTCGAACGGACACCCGAAGGCCACGCTGATGGTGACCGTCGCCACGATCCCGTCCTGCTTCGCGCGCGCGACGATGCGCGCGCCGGTCTCGAGCGACGCCTCGACCGAGGCGTTCTGGTTCCGGCGGTTGAACGACTCGGTGGCGCCGAAGGCGAACCGCACCTCGTCCAACCCCGTGGCGGCCAGGCGCTCGTACCCGCGCTCGTTCAGGGCGAGCCCGGCGAGCACGACGCCGTCGACCCGCTCGATCGCGGCGACGACTTCCTCTGCCCCCGCCATCTGCGCCACGCGGCGCGGGTCGACGAAGCTCACCGCCTCGATCGCGGGAAGCCCGGCCTGGACGAGGCGGCCGACGAGCTCGGCCCGGACCTCGATGTCGAGCACCTCCGGCTCGTTCTGGAGGCCGTCTCGCGGCCCGACGTCGAACACGGTCACGCGCGAGCCGGGCACGCCGCCACCTTACCCCGGTCGTTGTAGGCTGGTGCCCATGCCCGGGACGATCGTCGTCGGCGTCGACGGCTCCGAGCCGTCGCACGAGGCGCTGCGGTGGGCCGCTGCCGAGGCGGAGCTGCGCGGAGCCAGGATCGTTGCCGCACACTCGTGGACGTTCGTGCCGCCGACACCGATCGGCGAGCCGGGGATGATCCCGATGCCCGCGACCGACTACGTTGGGCAGCTGGATGCCGAGCGCAAGGCCGCGCAGGCGGAGCTCGACGCCACGGTCGCCGAGGTGTTCCCCGACGGCGTGCCCGACCACCTCGAGTCGAAGCTCCTCGAGGGCGACGCCGAGGACGCGCTCGTACGCGAGGCTGCCGGCGCCGAGCTCCTCGTCGTCGGGTCCCGCGGCCGCTCGGGGCTCAAGTCGGTGCTGCTCGGGTCCGTCAGCCGGCACGTGGTGAGCCACGCCGCGTGCCCGGTGGTCGTCGTGAAGCCGCCCCCGGCCGCCGACTAGGCGAGCGCGGACGACTTCTCGGCGAGCGCGCGGTCGCGGTCGGTGATCCCCCCGGCTGTGTGCGTCCACCAGCGCAGCGTCACCTTGCTGTAGTGGATCGCGATGTCCGGGTGATGGTTCTCCGACTCGGCGAGCTCACCCACGCGGTTCACGAACGCGAGCGAGCCGCGGAAGTCGTCGAACTCGAACGTCCGCTCGAGGGCGTCGTCGACCTCGTTCCAGGCATCCGTATCGGCCATACGACCAGTATCTACGATCGATCACGGTGGCCGTCACGACTGACAAGGCGACGCCTCCCCTCGCCGGTGCCGAGAAGGATCGCCCGGCACCCGAGCTCGTCGTCGCCTGGGTGTTCGGGCCGCTCTCGCGCCTGCTCGTGCCGGGCCTCGTCCGTCTGCGCGTGCCGCCTCAGGTGGTGGTGCTCGCGCACGCGGCGATCGGGCTTGCCGGCGCGCTGCTGCTCGCGCGCGGCGAGCTCGTGGGCGCGGCCGTGCTTCTGCAGGCGAAGACCCTGCTCGACAACGCCGACGGCCTGCTGGCGCGGGCGTCCGGCCGCGTGACCCTCCTCGGCCGCTACCTCGACACCGAGGCCGACCTCGTCGTGAACGCGGCCGTCTTCGCCGCGCTCGGAGCCGAGACAGGTGAGCCGTGGCTCGCCTTTGCCGGCTTGGTCGCGGCAACCGTCCTTCTCGGTGTCGACTTCAACCTCGCCGAGGCCCACCGCGAGGCGCACGGGCGTGCGACCCCCGAGCCGCCGCGTTCGGGAAGCAGCACCGAGCGGGCGCTGGAGGCGGCGTACCGCGTGGTCTTCGGACCGCAAGACCGCCTGGTGCGAACGGGATCCGCGCGCAGGCTCGCGCGCGGACTCGACGGTGAGGAGGACGCGGCGGCGACGCGGCGCGCGACCCTCGCCTACCACGATCGTCTCACCCTCGCGTTCCTCGCCAACACCGGGCTCTCGACCCAGCTCGCCGTTCTCGGCATCTGCCTGGTCGTGGGAGCTCCGGTCGTCTACCTCTGGCTCCTCCTCGCGTGCCTCGCGCCGCTCCCGTTTCTGCAGCTCCGCCGCGAGCGCCTCGCGCGGAGGGCGCTACACGGCGCCGCGTAGCGTCAACCGCTGGCCGTTCATCGGCGCGGCGGCGTCGGAGCAGAGGTATGCGAGCGCGTCGGCGATCGACTCCGCCGGCGTGAAGGTCGAGAAGTCCTTGTCGGGGTCCTCCGCCCGCATCTCGGGCGAGACGATCGAGCCGACGACGACGATGTTCGCCGTCGCGCCGGTCCCCACGAAGCGGTGGGCGAGCGCGAGGGTCCACGCCTCGGCGGCCGCCTTGGCCGCGGCGTACGCCGCGTTGGTGTTGGTCGGCGCCTGAGCCTGAGCCGCCGACACGATCGCGAAGCGCCCGCGCCCGCTCGCGAGCAGGTGCGGCGTGAACGCACGTGTGACGTTCTGCAGCGTGTCGATCAGGAGGCTTGCGAGGAAGTCCCAGTCCTCGGGAGGGGACTCCTCGATCGGGTTCCCGCCGCGCCAGCCGCCCACGAGGTGCAGGAGCCCGTCGACTCGACCCATTCGCTCTGCGATCCCGTCCGCCCACGCCCGGGCGGCGGCCGCGTCGAGCAAGTCGACCGAGGTGACGTCCGCGTCCACGCCGAGCTCGGAGGCGAGAGCTTCGAGCGATCCGGCCTCGCGGCCCGCGAGCGCGAGCCGCGCTCCGGTCGGCGCGAGCCTGCGGACGACCGTGGGCCCGAGCGATCCCCCCGCGCCCGCGAGCGCGAGCACGCGTCCTTCGAGGGGCACGAGGGCTTCTGCCGACCTCATCCGCCTGACGCTAACAGCGGACCGCACTTGACTCGCGGCGACGGTGCAGTACGTTCGCCCGATGGCGGACGCAACCTTCGCCGAGCTGCAGTCGCAGCTGCGCGACATCTGGCACACGCTCACGCTCAGGTCGATCGGCGACGTCGAGCGCACGGTGGTCGTCGCGCACTCGATCAGCCTCGACGTCCCCGATCACCTGGTGCCCGTGTTCCCGGCCTACGAGGAGCGGTTCCTCTGCCTCGTCCTCAGCCTGCTGCGGGCGCCGCGCTCGCGTGTCGTGTACGTGAGCTCGCAGCCGATCCATCCGCGCGTGCTCGACTACTACTTCGCGCTCGTGCCGGAGCTCGACACCGCCGAGGCCCGCGGTCGCTTCGTCAACGTGTCCCTCGTCGACGGCCGCAAGGTCCCCTTGGCGCGCAAGCTGCTTGCACGGCCCGGAGTGCTGACCCGGGTCCGCGATCTGGTCGGCGAGCCCGAGGTCGCGTTCATCCTCCCCTACTGCATGACGCCCGACGAGGTCGAGCTGGCGTTGGCCCTCGACCTGCCGATCTTCGGCTCCGATCCCGACCTTCTCTGGCTCGGCACGAAGAAGGGGAGTCGTCGCGTGTTCGAGGAGGAGAACGTGCCGCATCCGGCCGGGCTCGAGGTCGACGGCGCAGGTGACCTCGCACGGGCGGTCCGCGAGCTGTCGGAGCGACGGCCCGGTGCACGCGGCGCGGTCGTGAAGCTCGACAACGGCGTCAGTGGGTTCGGGAACGCCCTCGTCGACCTGCAGGCGGCCCAGGACGATCTCCGGGCCGCGGTCGAGCTCGAGGACTCGGAGCTCTCCGTCGACGAGTACCTCGAGGCGCTCGACACGGAGGGAGGCATCGTCGAGGAGCGGATCGAGGGCGAGACGTTCCGCAGCCCGAGCGTGCAGCTGCGCATGAGCCCCGCGGGCCAGGTGGACATCATGTCCACGCACGACCAGGTCCTCGGCGGCCCGCACGGGCAGACCTACTTCGGCTGCCACTTCCCCGCCGACCAGGAGTACGCCGAGCGGATCGCGGCCGAGGCGCTGAAGGTCGGCCGCCGGCTCGCGCGCGAGGGCGTGATCGGGCGCGCCGGCCTCGACTTCGTGGCGGTGAAGGAGAACGGCACGTGGGCGCCCTACGCACTCGAGGTCAACCTCCGCTGCACGGGCACGACGCACACGTTCTGGGCGCTCCAGGCCCTGACCGACGGCGTCTATGACCCGCTGGCGGGCGAGTACCGCACGCGGGTGGGCGAGCTCAAGCACTACGCCGCGACCGACCACCTCGACTCGTCGGCCTACGAGTCGCTCACGCCCGACGACCTCCTCGACGTCGTCGCCGAACGCGGGCTCGGCTGGGATCCCGAGCGTCAGACCGGTGTCTGCCTGCACATGGTGAGCGCGATCGCCGTCGCCGGCCGCATCGGGCTCACGGCGATCGGCGACACGCTCGACGAGGCCCGGCAGCGCTACTACGACGTGAAGGCCGCCGTGGACGAGGCGGCAGGTGCGCCCGGCTGACCCGGAGCGGCCGCCCGTACCTCCCCGCCGCCCGGGTACCCTCGCCCCGTGCCGCTCCGCAAGGACATCCGGGACGTCGCGATCGTCGCCCACGTCGATCACGGGAAGACGACGCTCGTCGACGCCATGCTCTGGCAGTCCGGCTCGTTCCGCGAGAACCAGGACGTCGCCGAGCGCGTGCTCGACTCGATGGACCTCGAGCGCGAGAAGGGGATCACGATCCTGGCCAAGAACGCGGCGGTCCGGTACGACGGCGTCAAGGTCAACATCGTCGACACCCCCGGTCACGCGGACTTCGGCGGGGAGGTAGAGCGCGCACTCACGATGGTGGACGGCGTGCTGCTCCTCGTGGACGCGAGCGAGGGCCCACTGCCCCAGACTCGCTTCGTGCTCCGCAAGGCGCTCGAGGCGCGGCTGCCCGTGATCCTCGTCGTGAACAAGGTCGACCGCCCCGACGCCCGCGTCTCCGAGGTCGTCGACGAGGTGTACGAGCTCTTCCTCGACCTCGACGCGGACGAGACCCAGATCGAGTTCCCGATCGTGTACGCGAACGCGAAGGCGGGACGCGCGGGTCTCGACCCCCTCGTGCTCGCCGACGACCTGCGCCCGTTGTTCGACCTGCTGCTCGAGCGGATCCCGGCTCCCACCTACGAGGACGGGCACCCGCTGCAGGCGCACGTCACGAACCTCGACGCCTCTCCCTACGTCGGACGGCTCGCCCTCTGCCGCATCCGTCACGGCACGATCCGCAGTGGACAACAGGTCGCGTGGTGCCGCGCGGACGGGCGGGTCGAGCGCGCGAAGGTGACGGAGCTGTACGTGACCGAGGCGCTCGAGCGCGTGGAGGCGACGGAGGCCGGCCCGGGGGAGCTCGTCGCAGTCGCGGGGATCCCGGAGGTGACGATCGGCGAGACGCTCGCCGACCCGGACGATCCGCGGCCGCTGCCGGTGATCGGCGTCGACGAGCCGAGCCTCGCCATGACGATCGGCATCAACACCTCGCCGCTCTCCGGCCAGGACGGCGAACGCCTGACCGCGAGCATGATCAAGGGACGGCTCGACCAGGAGCTCGTCGGGAATGTGGCGCTGCGCGTGCTCCCGACCGAGCGTCCGGACGCCTGGGAGGTGCAGGGGCGCGGGGAGCTGCAGCTCGCGGTGCTCGTCGAGCTGATGCGGCGGGAAGGGTTCGAGCTGTCCGTCGGTAAGCCACAGGTCGTCACGCGCGAGGTCGACGGGAAGCTGCACGAGCCCGTGGAGCGGCTCTCGATCGACGCGCCGGAGGAGTACGTCGGCGTGATCACGCAGCTGCTGGCGCTGCGCAAGGGCCGCCTCGAGCAGCTCGTCAACCACAAGACCGGCTGGGTGCGGATGGAGTA
>DASSCD010000083.1:0-3653 GCA_035698005.1 Gaiellaceae bacterium
CCGGTGCACCTGATCGGGCTCGCGCCCGTTGCGGACCCCGAGCTCGTCCCCGCATCGATCGCGCACGTGATCGGGGTGCGCGAAGGCGCACGGCCGCTGGTGGAGTGCGTCGCCGAGGCCCTCTCCGGGACGGGCGCACTCCTGCTCCTCGACAACTTCGAGCACCTGGCTCCGGCCGCCGGGCACGTCTCGACGCTTCTTCACCAGGCGCCGGACCTCGACGTCCTCGTCACGAGCCGCGCTCCACTCCGCCTCTCCGCCGAGCACGTCGTCCCGCTGCAGCCGCTGCCGGTCAACGATGCGGCCACGCTCTTCGCCGAGCTCGCAGCGGCGCGCGGGATCCTCCTCCACGACGACACGCTCCCCGCAATCCGCGAGATCTGCCGCCGCCTCGACGGCCTGCCGCTCGCGATCGAGCTCGTCGCAGCGCGGCTTGCCGTGCTCCCGCCGGCCCAGCTCCTCGTGGCGCTCGGGGAAGGACTGACGCTGGACATGGAGGGGCCGGTCGACCTCCCCGAGCGGCAGCGGACGCTGCGCGCCACGATCGACTGGAGCTACGGCCTGCTCAGCGAGAGCCAGCGCGCCCTGCACCAAACACTCGCCGTGTTCAGTGGCGGCTGCACCCTCGACGATGCCCGTGCGCTGTCCGGGTCGGCAACCTTCCTCGGCGACCTCGAGGGTCTCGTCGTCGGCAGCCTGCTGCGCAGTGACGTGTCGGACGGCGAGGTCCGCCTCTTCATGCTCGAGACCGTACGGGAGGACGCGCTCGCGCGCCTCGTCGCCGAAGGCGCGCTCGACGACCTGCGCAGGCGCCACGCGGAGCGCTTCGTCGCGCTGGCCGTGGACGCCGAGAGCGAGCTCGCCGGCCCACTGCAGGCGGAGTGGTTCGACCGCCTCGAGCGCGAGCTCGACAACATCCGCTCGGCGCTCGACTGGTGCCTGACGTCCGGTCGGGCCGAGGATGCGCTCCGGGCGGCCTCAGCCCTCCTGCGCTTCTGGCGGGCGCGCGGGCACATGACCGAGGCGCGCCGCTGGCTGTCGCTGGGCCTGAGCCTCTCCGAGGGCGTACCGGACGACGTTCGAGCGGATGCGCTCTGGACGGGAGCGCAGCAAGCCACCGCCCAGGGCGACTGGGACTCCGCGGTGCCACTCCTGTCCGAGGCCCTCGAGCTCTTCCGGGCAGGAGGGCGCGGGAGAGAGACGATCTTCGCGCTCTCGGACCTCGGCTGGGTCGCGCTCATGCGGGACGACGTCGCGGCCGCCGCAGAGCTCTGCGAGGAAGCGCTCGCGGCCGCGCGCGAGCTCGGCGACGCGCGCGCGCTGTCGGCGGCGCTCAACGGCCTCGGCGAGGTTCGCTCCCTGCAGGGCGACCACGAGGGCGCCCTCGCCTGCTACGAGGAGTCGGTGGCGCTCCGGCGCGGTCTCGGCGATCCGCTCCTGATCGCGGACGCGCTCTACAACCTCGGCGCCTCCGCTGCCCGGAGCGGGGACACCGATCGGGCACGAGCCGCGAGCGAGGAGTCGCTGGAGATCTCACGCGAGCTCGGTGAGCCGATGCATGTGGCCTCGGCCCTCTTCACGCTGGCCGAGCTCGACCTGCTCGAGGGCGATCTGGGAAGCGCAGAACGGGAGATCACGGAGAGCTTCGTGATCTTCACCGAGGTCGAGAACGAGCGCGCTCGGGCCGGCTGCCTCGTCGTCCTTGGTGGGGTGGCCGCCGCGAGAGGCGCGCCGCAGGAAGCAGCGCTCCTCCTCGGCGCCGCAGCGCATTTGCGCGGCGACTCGCCGCCGAACCCCTTCGAGGTTCCGATCCTCGAGCGCTTCCTCCCCGAGCTCGAGTCGGCCCTCGGCGCGGACGACGTCTCGAGGCTGATGGCGGAAGGTGCGCGAAAGGACGTCGACTCGCTGGTGCACGGGGTTGTCCCGGTCCCGAGCGAGGAGTAGGGTCGCCGCAGTCTCTCAAGGAGGGCGGGTATGACCAACGGGGACGCGAGGCAGTCGTTCGCGGACGACGACCTGGCACTCATCAAGGGCGTCGTCGGTGAACCGAAGGAAAGGCTCGAGGAGGCGTACGAGAGCTTCGCCGAGCGGGTGCGCAACACGCTCGCCGAGAAGTACGGAGGCGAGCTCGACGAGAACTTCTTCGACGAGCGGCCGTTCATCGAGACGGTCGTCTACGTCCGGCCCAGGGCGCACAACAACTGGGTCAAGGAATACTGGGTGAAGGCGTACTAGGCGCCCGGCACTCCCGGTAGCGGGGCGGCGCGGCCGTAGGGCCGCGCCGCCGGCGCATCGCTCAGGTGGCCCAGGACGCGATCGCCGCCGGAAGCGACACGGCGCCGATCCGGTCGATCATGTCGGGGTCCGCGGCGTAGAGGTTGTGGAGCGGCACCAACTGGATCTCGGGCTCGCCCGAGATCTCCAGCTGCCCCATCACGGGCAGCAGCCGCTGCTGGAGGTAGCCCTGGAAGGCTTGCTCTGTCTGCCACACCTCGCACACCTCGAGACCCTCGTCCGTCAAGGCCGCCAGGTGGAGGACTCCGCCCGCAGCGGGATTCACGTCGAGCGCGAGACTCGCCATGACGGAGTCGTACTGGTCGGATGTCAGGCCCGGCCAGTGCATGAACATCGCGACAGCCATTCCCCAGCCTCCTTCCCTGTGTCGCAGCAGGGTGTCGAGCACAGCGTACGCGGGCGGTCCGCTAGCTGCAACGGAGTTACCTCGGACGAGGGATTCAGCCGGCGACGAGCGCGCGCGCGTAGTCGTGCGCGTCGAACGGGCGCAGGTCGTCGACGCCCTCCCCCACGCCGACGAGTTTCACGGGCAGACCGAGCTCGTACGCGATCGCGATCGCGACCCCGCCGCGCGCGCTGCCGTCGAGCTTCGTCAGCGCGACGCCGGTGACGCCGACGGCCTCCCCGAAGAGACGCGCCTGCTGCAGCCCGTTCTGCCCGGTCGTGGCGTCGACCACGAGCAGCGTCTCGTGCGGCGCCCCCTCGACCCTCGTGGCGATGACGCGGCGGACCTTCTCGAGCTCGGCCATGAGGTTGGCCTGCGTGTGCAGCCGGCCGGCGGTGTCGATGATCGCGATGTCGTGACCGCGCGCCCGCGCCGCCTCGACGGCGTCGAAGGCGACCGCCGCCGGATCGGCACCCCGCGGCGAGCCCACGAAGTCGGCCTCGGCGCGCTCGGCCCAGATCTCGAGCTGCTCCTCGGCGGCCGCCCGGAAGGTGTCTGCAGCGCCGACGAGCACCGAGCGTCCGTGGTCTCGCAGCTTCCGCGCGAGCTTTCCGATCGTCGTCGTCTTCCCCGTCCCGTTCACGCCGACGACGAGGATGACGCTCGGCTCGCCCGCGAGCACGAGCGACGGCGGGCCGCCGAACATGCCCTCGACTTCGCGTGCCAGGGCCTCCTCGAGCGGTCCTGGATCTCCCCTCGCCTCCAGGCGTCGGACGAGCTCGGCCGTCGCCGGGACGCCCACGTCGCTGCGGATCAGCGCCTCCTCCAGTCGCTCCCACGCCGCCTCGTCGCCGGGGTCGAAGGCGGCCGAGGCCAGCTCCGCAGTCAACGCTCTCCGGCTCTTCGCCAGCGAGTCGCGCAGGCGACCGAAGACGCCCGTCCGCTCCGGCTCGTCGGCTTTCGTCGGCTCGTC
>DASSCD010000084.1:0-20548 GCA_035698005.1 Gaiellaceae bacterium
GCTGCACGCGCTGGCGCGGCGGGTGGTCGCGTTCTGGGGGGACGTCGACGTCGTCGTCACGCCGACGCTCGCGCTCGCGCCCGTCCCGATCGGCTGGCAGGAGACGCCGGGCGGAGCAACCGCACAGCTGCTGCGGAACGCGGCATTCACGCCCTTCACCGCGATCGTGAACCTCACGGGCCAGCCGGCGATGTCGCTGCCACTCCACTGGACCGAGGACGGCCTGCCGGTCGGCGCGCAGGCGATCGGGCCTCCCGCGGGAGAGGCGCTCCTCCTGCGCCTCGCAGCCCAGGTCGAGGAGGCGCGGCCGTGGCGCGACCGCCGGCCACCGATCGCCTAGGGCGGCTCAGAGCGCGGTCGAGATCCGGATCGTCTGCCCGGGCGCGGCGTGGAGCATGCGCGCGGCGCTTCCTCGGGAGATCGCGACGGACATGTTCCGGTAGCTGTCCTCGTACAGGATCACGTCGCCGGGACGCGCGTCCGCGAACGTCCTTGCCATGATCGCGTAGTAGCGCTCTCCGGCGAGCTCGAGCTCGACCCGCGTGCCCGAGACGATCCCGATCCGCTCGACGTCGTCCCGAGTGACGTTGAGCGCGATGTTGCCGAAGCTGTCGACGTAGAGCAGCGTCGCCACCGCGGTCCCGTCCGCGAGGACAGGCCTCGGGACGTCGAGGTCGATCAACCCCTCGGGATCGACGGGCGGGCCGAGGTCGGCCAGCGGGACACCACATGCGAGGTGCGCCGTCGCCGGGCTGAAGAGGTCGCGGCCGTGAAAGGTGCGCGAGATCGACTCGAGGGCATAGGAAGGGTTCGCGAGCTCGTGCGCCTCGGCGATGCCCGTCCGCCTCGCCGCGGGCAGGAGCAGGCCGTTGTCCGGCCCGACGAACAGGCGGCCCTCACGGTCGCGGAGCGCGAGCGGCCGGCGCGGGCCCCCGACGCCGGGATCGACGATCGCGAGGTGTACGCCGACGGGCATGAATCCGATCGTGTTGGCGAGGACCAGCGCGCCCTGCAACACGGCCTGCGGCGGGATGCCGTGCGTGATGTCGATGATCTGCGCCTCGGGCGCGATCCGCTTCATCACCCCGTGGCAGGTTCCCACGAAATCGTCCTGGAGCCCGAAGTCGCTCAGGAACGTGATGAACACGGGCGGAGCGTAGCGCGCGCCTCGCTCGAGCCCCTAGCGGCGAACGGGAGCGCACCTGCGCGGGGCGCCGCGCAGCGCCTCGCCGCAGAGCCTCGCGCCGCGCGGGCGGATACGCACGAATGAGGTCGGCGCCTGGAGCGGCAGCGGCCTGCTGCGCAGAGGACCGCGGGTGACCGCGGCTCCCGTCTCTCCGACCCCGCCCTGGACGCCCGGCACGCGCGAAGCATAGTGCCGCGCCCGGCGGGTCACGCGCTCGGCGAGATCTCCCGCGCGACGTGCTCGACCGTGCGCGCCGGAGCCTCCTGCGCGCGGGCGAGGTCGAGGATCTCTCTCGTCTCACGCTGCAGGCGCGCGAGCTTGGCGGCGATGATCGCGACGTACGCGAGCACGACGACGAAGACGGCGCCGTACGCCAGCGCGAGATATTCCCCGCCGCTCACGGGGCGAGCGCCTCCCGGAGCTCGCGCAGGTCGGCATCGAGCCGCTTGCCGGCGAGCTCGACCCGGTACAGGACATAGGCGAGGAACGTCACGGCGGCCCAGGAGACACAGAACGCGGCGAACATCGTCCCGGTCATCTGCGGCCCTTCGCGCGTGAACACCGTCGGATGGATGAAGTCCTCGGCGAGCCTGATGGCGAGAAAGCTGATCGGGACGAGCACGATCCCGAAGAGCGCGTACACCGCGGACGAGCGCGCCCGGCGTGGCCCGTCCTCGAGCGAGAAGCGGAGCATGAAATACGCGCAGTAGAAGAGGAAGAGGACGAGGAAGAGGACGAGCTGGTTCGAGTCCCACGTCCACCAGACTCCCCAGGACGCTTTTGCCCAGATCGACCCCGTCACGAGTGTCAACGCGCCGAAGATCGTCCCCTGGTGGATCGCGACGTAGCTCTCGAGGTCGTAGCGGGAGTCCCGGCGCCACAGGAGCAGCAGGGCCTTCCACGCCCCGAGGCCGAAGCAGAAGTACGCGGTCAGCGCGATCGGGACGTGGATGTAGAAGATCCGCTGCGAGAGCCCCTGGTCGGCGTCCTCGGGGGCTACGACGAGCGCCAGCACGATCGCGGCGCCCATCAGCGCCGCCGCGGCGGCCGCCAGGAACGGCAGGCTGCGGATCGGGGAGGGAAGGGTCAGCGGATCACTCGGTGACGACGTACTCGAACGACGCCCACGAGAGTACCGCGAACACTCCGTCGTACAGGCCGAGGAAGAGCAGGTAGCGCTCCCCTTCCGGGGAGATCGCGGCGCCCACGCCGCCCACGACGAGCGGGATGACGAGCGGCAGCAGCAGCAGCGGGAGGAGCAGCTCCCGCGCGCGCCCGGCGGCGGCCATCGCGGCCATCAGCGACCCCACCGCGCAGATACCGACGTTCGCGAGCAGCACGCCGGCGAGCGCGGTCGCGTCGAGCGGCGCAAAGAAGAGGACGAAGGCGGGCAGCGCCACGACCTGCGCGGCGAGGAGGAAGACGAGCGTCGCGAGCGTCTTCCCGAGCCAGATGGCACTGCGGTCGCAGGGCGCGAGCAAGAGACCGTCGAGGACGCCGTGCTCCTGCTCGGGGACCCAGGCCCGGGCGAGGCCGAGGAGCGCCGTGAACACGATCGCGACCCACAGGAGGCCGTAGGCAGCGTCGTCTGCCGTGCCCGTCGGGAGCGCGAAGTGGAACACGACGAGCGTCGAGAGCACGAACAGGAGCATCGCGGGCAGCGTGTCCCGCGCACGCAGCTCGACGCGGAGGTCCTTCCGCGTCAGCGTCGCGACATCGGCCAGGTACCTCACGCGAGCTGGAGCCTGGCCGTCGCGAGGCGCTCGATCCGGCGAGGCTCGTGCGTCGATACGACGATCGTGCGCAGGCCGCGCAGCTCGTCGAGCTCGCGGTCGAGCAGCGCCGCGCCCTGCTCGTCGAGCGCCGCGTAGGGCTCGTCGAGGACGAGGACGTCCGGCTCGTGCAGCAGCGCTCGGCAGAGCGCCAGCCGCTGGGACATGCCGCGCGAGTAGGCGGAGACACGCTCGTTCCGCACGTCCCAGAGCCCGAAGCGCTCGAGCAGCATTCCCGTTCGTTCGCGCCGCTCCGCGATCCGGTACAAGCGGCCGAAGAGGTCGAGGTTCTCGAGCGCGGTGAGCTCGCGATAGACGAGCGGCTCGTGCGCGAGGAACCCGAGGCGGCTGCGATCGACGCCCACGTCGAGGGAGCCGCGCGTGGGCGCTGCGAGACCGGCGAGCAGCCGGAGCAACGTCGTCTTGCCGGACCCGTTCGGCCCGGTGACCACGAGCACTCCGTCCCGGGGAAGGTCGATGTCGACGGGTGCCAGCGCTCGACGTCGTCCATAGCGCTTCTCGAGCCCTCGGGCACGTATCACGCCACGACGTCCAGGGCCACGAAGAGGAAGAAGACCACGCTGATGACCCCGTTGACCGTGAAGAAGGCCGCGTCGAGACGGCGGAGGTCGTCCGGCCGGACGATCGCGTGCTCGTACGCGAGCAGCGCCGCGACCGCCAGCACCCCGACCCAGTACCAGGCCCCGACCCCCAGGCCGGCGCCGGCCGCGGAGAGCAACGCCAGCGTCCCGAGGTGGAAGACGCGCGCGCCGCGGAAGACGCCGCGCACGCCGAAGCGCACCGCCCAGGAGTGGAGCCCCGCCGCCCGGTCGTGCTCGAGATCGAAGAGGGAGTAGAAGAGGTCGAAGCCCGCGACCCACAGCAGGACCGCCCCACCGATCGCCCAGGCCTCCCACGGCGCGCTGCCCGACACTGCGAGCCACGCGCCGACCGGCGCGAGCCCGAGGCAGGCGCCGAGCCAGACGTGGGACAACCACGTGAACCGCTTCAAATAGGGGTAGACGAAGAACATCGCGACGGGGACCGGCCAGAGCCACCGGACGATCGGGTCGAGCTGGAGGACGGCGACGAGGAACACGACGAACGCGGCCGCCGTGAGCAGGACGACCTGCGCGCGCGACAGCGCTCCGCTCGGCAGCTCCCGCGACGCCGTGCGCGGGTTCTCGGCGTCGAGCTCGGCATCGACGAGGCGGTTCAGCGCCATCGCCACGGTTCTTGCGCCGATCATCGCGACGGTGATCCACAGGATCTCGGCGAGCCCCGGCCAGTCCCCGGCCGCGAGGAAGGTGCCGACGTAGGCGAACGGGAGCGCGAAGACCGTGTGCTCGATCCGGACGAGCGAGGCGAGCCGGCGCGGGAGCGGGACGGATGCGGTGCTCGTGGCGCTCACGTCTGCCGGTGTGCCGTGAACCGCTCTCCGGACGCGAGCTCGAGCCCGTGCCGCAGCGCCGGCTGCAAGATCGCGAACCCGTCGCGGCAGCCGCCCGGCGAGCCCGGGAGGTTCACCACGAGCGTCGCGCCCCGCAGTCCCGCGAGGCCGCGGGAGAGCAGCGCATGAGGCGTGCGCCCGAGCGCGTCGGAGCGGATCGCCTCGGCGATGCCCGGCGCCTCCCGATCGATCACGGAAGCGGTCGCCTCGGGCGTGACGTCGCGCGGGGCGAACCCCGTCCCTCCCGTTGTCAATACGAGCAACGAATCCTGGGCGAGCTCTACAATTGCCCTCGCGATCGTCTCCCGCTCGTCGGGCACGACCCGGCGGACGACGTCGAAGCCGTCGGTTTGGAGGAGGCCCTCGAGCGTGTCGCCGCTCGCATCCTCCCGCTCTCCGGCGTGCACGCCGTCGGACACGGTGAGCACCGCGGCCTTCAGAGCGGCTCCTTCGTCTTCTCGACGAGCCGCACCTCACCGATCTCCATGCCCTGGTCCACCGCCTTTGCCATGTCGTAGACCGTGAGAGCCGCGATCGCGGCTGCGACGAGCGCTTCCATCTCGACGCCGGTCTGCGCGGTCGTCTCCGCGGACGCCTCGATCTCGACCGACCGCTCGGCGACCTCGAGGCGGACGTCCACGAGCGTGAGCGGGAGCGGGTGGCAGAGCGGGACGAGCTCCGACGTGCGCTTCGCCGCCATGATCCCGGCCAGCTGCGCCGTCACGAGCGCATCGCCCTTCGGCAGGTCGCGCAGCTGCGCGGCGGTCTCGGGTGCCATGCGCACGCGTGCGTGCGCGACCGCGCGGCGCCGCGAGAGCGGCTTCCCGCCGACGTCCACCATCCGCACCTCGCCCGTGTCGTCCACGTGGGACAGCCCGCTCATCGGCGAGATCGTAGACCGCGCCGCGAAGCAGACCCCGGTCAGGGCGCCTCGCCGCCGCGACCTGGCGCGTTTTCACGTGAAAACGATCCGGCGTGTGCCGGCGAGCGGCCTGGCCCGGCAGGAAGGTCGAGGGTCAGAACCGTCCGACCGGGCTCCGACTCGAGACGGACCGTCCCGCCCATCAGGCGGGCGAGCTCGCGGGCGATCGCGAGCCCGAGCCCGCTGCCCGATGCCTTCCCGCCCTCGACGCGGTAGAAGCGCTCGAACACGGCCTCGCGCTGCGACGCCGGGATCCCGGGCCCGTCGTCGACCACTGCGAGCTCCGCGCGGTCGCCGCGCCGCGTGGCAGCCAGGCTGACGCGCGTCCCGGACGGAGTGTGCACGAGTGCGTTCACGACCAGCGCCCGCCCGATTTGTGCGACCCGTTCCTCGTCCGCGAGCGCCCAGACGTGGCCATCGCCGTGCGCATCGAAGACATGCCCGGAGCCGGAGGCGATGTGCTCGAGCTCCGCAGCGAGACCGCGCACGACCTCCGCGAGATCGACGTCCTCCACGGCGACGCTGAGCTGCCCGGCGTCGACACGCGACAGGTCGAGCAGATCGGTCGAGAGCTTTGCGAGCCGCTCGACCTGCTCCTGCATCGTCGCGAGGAAGCGGCCACGGGTCTCCTCGTCGAGCTCCTCGTCCGCGAGCAGCTCGAGGAAGCCGCCGAGGGAGAAGATCGGCGTGCGCAGCTCGTGGGACGCGTTGGCCACGAACTCCTTGCGGGCGTCGTCGAGCTGCGCGAGTTGCACGCGCATCCGATCGAAGGCGTGCGCGAGCTGCCCGATCTCGTCGTCGCCGTGATCGACGATCGGCACGTCGAAGTCCCCGCCTGCGATGCGCTCCGCCGCGGTCTCGAGCCGACGGAGACGGCTGGCGAGCATCCCTGCTGCGGTGAGCCCGAGGACGAGCGCGAGGACGAGCGCGAAGCCGGTCGCGAGCAGCAGCCTCCGCTTCACGAGCTGGACCGTCGCCAGCGAGTCCGCGAGCGGCGCCCGGAACAGCAGGATCACGTCTTGGCCCTTCGGCACCGCGACGTCCGCGTAGTCCTGCATGTCGGACACGACCCTGCCGCGCTCGACCTCGCCCGTCGTCACGGCGCGGCGAGCCACCTCGTCGTCCGCGAGCGTGCGCATCCGTCCGCGCCCGGAGGGACGAGAGTCGGCGAGGGCGAGGAGCGCCGGCGGCGTGCGCGAGACGACGTCGAACGCCACCACGCGCGTGTTCGTGGCGACGTCGAACCGCTCTACCGTCTCGGGCCACTCGAAGCGGCTCCCGGGCAGGCTCTCTGCCAGAGGCACAGCCAGCTCCTCGAGCTCGGACAGGCGGGCGTCGACGAGCCTCCGCTCCAACGAGGGGACGACGATCAGGTACGCGGTGCCGAGCGCCCCGGCCACGATCGCCACGAGGACGAGCGCGATGCGGACCCGGATGCCGCCCGGGAGCCTCACTCGGATCTGAAGCGGTAGCCGGCCCCCCGGATCGTGAGAATGAGCTCCGGGTTGCTCGGGTCCTCCTCGATCTTCTCGCGAAGATGGCGCACGTGGACGTCGATCGTGCGCGGCTCCCGGTAGTCGGCGCCGCCGCGCAGGCGCTCGAGGAGCTCGCGCCGGGAGAACACGACACCGGGGCTCGCGGCGAGCAGGGCGAGCATCTCGAACTCGATGAACGTGAGCTGCACCGGCTCCCCTCGCACCTCGACCGCCCGGCGGGGAAGGTCGATGCGCACGTCGCCCTCCTCGATCACCTCCTGCCGCTCTCGCGTCGCAGCCGGAGTCGCGGCGCGTCGCATCAGCGCCCGCACGCGGCTCCGGAACTCACGGATCGAGAACGGCTTCGTGATGTAGTCGTCGGCGCCGAGCTCGAGGCCCAGCACCTTGTCGAGCTCCTCGCCGCGCGCGGTCAGCATGATGATCGGCACGTTGCTCTCGGCCCGCAGCCGCTTGCACACCTCGAGCCCGTCGAGCCGCGGCAGCATCACGTCGAGGACGACGAGGTCGACCTCGTCGTCCGCGAACCGGCGGAGCGCCTCCTCGCCGTCCCGCGCCTGCACCACCCGGTAGCCGTCGCGCTCCAGCGGGAACGTCAAGAGCGTCTGGATCGAGTCCTCGTCGTCGACGAGGAGGATGGTCGAGGCGTCTGGCATGAGAGCGATCGCGCGGGCCCGCGGCTGCCTGCCCGCCTACTATAGCCCCGCGATGGAAGCGGCTCGGCCCCGTGGGCGGAGGCGGCGGCCGCGCCGCGGCACGGTCTCGCGCCCCGTCAACACACGTCTCGTGCGAGTCGCAGCGCTCGTCATCGCGCCCGCCCTGCTCGCGGTTCTGTTCTCGATTTCGACAACAGGGGTCCTACCCCGTCCCGCGCTCGATCCCCTGTTCGACGGCGCTGCCGCCGTCGACCTCGCGACGCGGTTCTCCACCGAGAACCCCGATCGCGTTCCGGGCACGACCGGCGCGGAGAACGCCACGCGCTGGTACCGGGAGACGATCGCAGGCCTCGGCCTGGTGACGGAGGAGGACGTCTGGACGGAGGACCTCCCCGAGCTGGGGAACGTCGAGCTCCGCAACGTGGTCACTGTGATCCCCGGCCGCTCCGCCGAGGCCGTGGTCCTCGTCGCCCATCGCGACAACGCGGGCGTCGGCAGCCCCGTCGGGGACAACGCCGCCGCGACCGCCGCGTTGATCGAGCTCGGCCGCGGCTTCGCGCCGCAGGAGACCGCCCCGACCGCGCTTCCCGAGCGGACGCTCGTCCTCGTTTCGACGGACGCCGGCGCGTACGGCGGGGCAGGAGCGCGGCGCTTCGCCCGCATGTCGCCGTATGCGGAGAGCGCGATCGCCGCGGTCGTCCTCGAGGGCTTCGATCGGACGGGGCGACCGCGCGTCGCCATCGCCGGGGACCGTCCCGTCTCGCCGGCGCGCACGCTCGTCCGCACCGCCGCCGCCCGCGTCGAGGAGCAGACGGGGAGACGTCCCGAGCTCGCGTCGGTGCTCACGCAGCTCGTCGACCTCGGGATCCCGTACGCCGCCGAGGAGCAGGGGCCGCTCCTCGACGTCGGCCTCTCCGCCGTCACGATCGCGGCGAACGGGCCGCACAGCACCGAGGACCCCGGCCGGGCAGCAGTTGCAGTCGGCGGCCTCGGGCGGGCGACCGAGGCGCTCGTCAGCTCGATCGACGCGAGCGTCGGCTCCGCGTTCCGCACCCCGGACAGCCTCTTCTTCGACGAGCGTGCAGCGAGCGGCTGGGCCGTGCGGCTCACGCTCGTCGTCGCGGTCGTCCCCTTCGTCCTCGGCGTGGTCGACCTCGTGGCCCGAAGCCGGCGGCGCAGGCTTGCGTTCCGCTCGGCCCTCCGGGGCCTGCGCGCACGACTTCTCTTCTGGGTCTACTGCGCCCTGCTGCTCGGCCTCGGCGCGCTGATGGGCGTGTTTCCGACCGGCGCGGCCCTCGCGCTCTCTCCGCACTCGCCACCAGTCACCGACCGGCCCGTCGCAGGGCTCGTGCTCCTTTTCACCGCGGCCGTCCTCGGCTGGCTGACCGCTCGGCGGCGGCTCGTGTCCGCCCGCAGCCCAGCTCCGGAGGAGCAGCTCGCCGGCTACGTCGTCGGGCTCGCCTGGATGGCGCTCATCGCCGTGGGCCTCGCGCTGCTCGAGCCGTACGCGCTCGTGTTCGTCCTGCCCTCGCTCTATGCCTGGCTCTGGCTGCCTGCGAGCGACCGCCCCTGGTCGCGGGGGCTGCTCTACGTCGTCGGGCTGCTCGGGCCGCTCGTGGGCTTGGCCATCCTCGCGAACGAGCTCGACCTCGGCCTCTTCGACGCCCTGCTGTACGTCCTCTCGCTCGTAACCGTCGGCTACGTCTCGCTCGTGTCCGTGCTCTTCGCGATCGCCTGGCTCGCGGCGGCATCGCAGCTCGCCGCCCTCGTGGCAGGTCGGTACCGGCCGTACGCGGACGGGGCGGCCCAGCCGCCTCCCGGGCTCGTGCGCACGTCCCTCGCCCGCGCCTCGCGCTACGCGAGGGCGAGGTAGCGGACGGACGCGCCGGCGGGGATCTCGCCCGAACCGCGCGGGACGTGGACGAGCGCGTCGGCGAGCGCCGCACGGACGATCATGTGCGACTCCTGGCCGGACACCGGCTCGAGGACGACGCCGTCGTTCTCGAACCGCCGCCTCGCCCGCAGGAACTCGTCGCGGGCGCCATTTCGCCGCAGGGCCACCGGTGTCCGTCCGGTCTCGAGCTCCGGACGGGGGTCGGCAAGGCCCTGGAGCGCGAGGACGGCAGGTCGGACGAGGAGGAGCGCGCCGACGAGCGACGAGACCGGGTTGCCGGGCAAGCCGAAGACGAGCGTGTTCCCGCGGACGCCGAACGAGACCGGCTTGCCCGGCTTCACCGCGACGCCCCAGAAGACCTCCTCGACGCCGAGCCGCTCCGCCGTCCGCCGGACGAGATCGTGCGGCCCGACCGACACCCCGCCCGACGTGACGAGGACGTCGGCCTCGAGTCCACGGGCGAGCGCGAGCTCGTGCGCGTCGGGCTCGTCGGCAACGACCGGCAGCTGCTCGACGAGGCCCCCGGCGCTCGCGAGCGTCGTCGCGATCAGCAGACGGTTCGACTCATAGATCTGGCCTGGCCCGAGGTGCTCTCCCGGCGAGCGGAGCTCGCTGCCCGTCGCGAGCACGGCAACGCTCGGGCGAAGGGCGCACTCGACGTCCGGGACGCCGGCTGCCGCGAGCGCGCCGATCTGCGCTGCGCCGAGCCGCCTTCCTGCCTCGACCACGGTCTGTCCTGCTCGCACGTCGCCCCCGCGGGGGCGGATGTGCGCGCCGGGAGCCGCCGGCTCCGGGATCTCGACACTCCCGTTCGCCTCGCCCGCGTTCTCGATGGGCACGACGGCATCGGCGCCTTCCGGGACCACGCCACCCGTCGCGATCGCGGCCGCCGCGTGCTCGGGGAGGGCCTCCGTCGCCGGGCTGCCCGCGGCAACCCGAAGTGCCACCGGGAGCGTCCCCGGTGTGTCGCCCGCCCGCAGGGCGTAGCCGTCCATCGCGGAGCTCGCGAACGGAGGGAGGTCGGCCGCGGCTCGCGCGTCGGCGGCGAGGACGCGACCGGCGGCCTGCGCGAGCGGCACCGTCTCGGCCGCCAGAGGCCGCGCCCGTCCCAGTACCAGCTCGAGCGCTTCCTCGAGAGCGAGGAGCTCCGCCACGTGCTCTAGCCGATCCCGCGAGGCGGAGGCCCTTCGGGAGTCTCGGGCTCGGTCGTCTCCTCCTCGGTCGTGTCCGTGCTCGGGGCGGCGCTCGGGTCGTAGGTGAGCGCGTACCCGCCCCGCGTGAACGGCTGCCACGTCGGCCAGCGGGCCGGCTCCGGGAACGCAGCCGCCTCGGTCCCTTCGAGCGCAGGCTGCATGAAGAGACGCCAGATCTCGGCGGGGAAGCTGCCGCCGCTCACCGCGATCCCGTGCACGTTCTCCATCGGGATCTCGCCCTTCGTGAACCCGATCCAGACCGTCGTCGCGAGGTCCGGCGTGTACCCCGCGAACCAGGCGTCCTTGTGCTCCTCGTTCGTGCCGGTCTTGCCCGCCGCCGGACGGCCGAAGGCCGCGCGTGTGCCGGTCCCGGACTGGATGTTCTGCTCGAGGATGCGCGTGACGACCGCGGCGGTGCCCTCGGAGAGCGCCCGGCGCCGCTTCGGCGTGCCCCAGCCCGCCTCGGTGTCCTCGCGGCCGTCCGGGAGCACGACGCGCCGGATCGCGGTCGGCTCGGCATAGACGCCTCCGGCCGCGAGCGTCGCGTACGCGGAGGCGAGGTCGAGCGGCGACACCGCGACGGAGCCGAGCCCGATCGCCGGCACGTATGCGCCTCTCACGTCGAGCGGCGAGCGGACACCCATGCGGCGCGCGACCTCGGCCACGCGCTCGGGCGTGACGTCCAGGGTCAGCTGCGCGTACACGGAGTTGTCCGACCGGATCGTCGCGCTGCGGATCGAGCTCCACCCGTAGTAGTCGTTCGCGTAGGTGTGGACGCACCACCAGCTGCCGTCGTCGCAGTTGCCGGCGGGGTGGACCTTGTAGGTGAACGGGGCGGAGACGTAGTAGGTGGAGTCGGGGTTGACGCCCATCTCCACCGCTGCGGCGAGCACGAAGGTCTTGAACGTCGAGCCGGGTTGGCGCCGCGCCTGGGAGAGCAGGTTGAACTGGTTCTTCGGCCGGTTCGGGATGACGGCCGCCATCGCGCGGATCGCACCGGTGCGCGGGGTGATGGAGATGAGCGCAGCCGCCGGATCGGTCGGCCGGTTCATCGTGTCGCGGATCGCCTTCTCGGCGAGCCGCTGGTATCGCGGGACGATCGTCGTGTAGACACTGAGGCCTCCCGAGCGCACCTGCTCGGCCCCGTACGCCTCGATCAGGCGGTCGCGCACGTACCCGAAGAAGTACGGCTCGCGGATCCTGCTGTACAGCTTGCCGGGCCGGAGGCCGAGGCTGGAGCGGTTCGCCTTCCGGAAACGGGCGCGGGTGACCGCCCCGGTATCCAGCATCGCGCGGAGGACGACGGCACGCCGCGCCTGCGCTCGGCCGGGCGAGGTGAACGGGTCGTAGATGGACGGCGCCCTCGTCAGCCCCGCGAGCAGGGCGGATTCGGAGAGGGACAGCTTGCGCGCGGGCTTCGAGAAGTACGTCTGCGCCGCCGCCTCGATCCCGTAGGCCTGGTTGCCGTAGAAGACCTGGTTCAGGTAGGTCGTCAGGATCCGGTCCTTCGACCAGGCGCCGTCGAGCTTGGCCGCGAGGCACGCCTCTTTGAGCTTGCGCTGCACGGTCCGTTCGCGCGAGATGTAGAGGTTCCGGACGAGCTGCTGCGTGATCGTCGAGCCTCCTTCGACGACGCTGCCCGCTTTGATGTCCGTGACGGCGGCCCGCGCGATCCCCTCGACGTCGACGCCGCCATGTGTCCAGAAGCGCCGGTCCTCGACCGCGACCATCGCCCTTCGCACCCACGGCGACATGTCCTTGGCGGCGACGGGCTGCCGGTTCCGCTCCGCCGGGATCGACCCCAGGAGGGAGCCGTCGGCCGCGTACACGAACGTGTTCCGCCCGATCGAGACGGGCGTCAGCGAGTCGAGGTCGCACGACGAGCCGTACGCGAACACGGCCGCCGAGCCGCCGATCGCGGCCGCGACGACGATCGCGACGATCACGACGAACGCGGCGATCGCGCCGTGCCGGCGCCGGCGACGGCGGCCTGCGCGCAGATGCCGCCCGCGCGGGAAGAGCGTGTCCGGATCGAGCGGGCGGTTGCCGCGAGCCGGGCTCATGGCCTGATGCTAGCCATCATCTGGTCGCCATTCGGCGGCGCGCGCAGGAGTCCTCAGCCGCCGCGACCTCTGGCGCGCGTGCTGGAATCCCGCCCATGATCGCCGGCCCGACGACCTGGACACCCGGCCGAACGCCCGGCAGGCTGGCCGGCTGGCTCGTCTTCGTCCTCGCGCTGACCGCGCTCGCGTACGCGGCGAGGCTCACGGACACGGAGACGCCCGACGACCTCGCCTACCGCTGGTCGTCGTCGCTCGCCGCGATCGTCCAGTACGGGCTCATGCTCGGGGTGCTCCTGCTCATCGCCCGCGGCCTGCCCAAGCGCGAGATGTTCGCCCTGCGCCGTCCGGTGTCCTGGCCGCGCGCACTCGGGCTTGCGTTCCTCTCGCTGCTCGCGATCTGGGCCGCGAGCGCCGCTCTCGCCCCGTTCCTCGACGCGAGCGACGAGCAGGGCCTCGTCCCGGACGACTGGGACTCGAGCCGGGCGGGCGCCTTCGTCGCCTTCTTCCTCGTCGTGGCCGTCCTCGCGCCGGTCGTCGAGGAGCTGACCTACCGTGGGCTCGGCTTCACCCTGCTCGCACCGTACGGGACCTGGCTCGCGATCCTCGCCACCGGCCTGCTCTTCGGCCTCGCACACGGCCTCGTCGCCGGGCTTCCGGTGCTCACGTTCTTCGGGATCGTCGTCGCCTGGCTCCGCTCGCGAACGCGAAGCGTGTACCCGTCGATGCTCCTCCACGGAGTCTTCAACGGGACGGCGCTGCTCCTCTCGGTGACGATCGCCTGACGGGCGTCAGGCCGACTCCTCGCCCTCCTCGTCCTCCTCGTCCTCGGTGACTTCGAGCTCTTCGTCCTCCTCCGCGGCGAGATGCTCCTGGAGGCTCGACGCGAACTCCTCCACGGTCACCGTTTCGAGGAACTTGCGGAACTCGCCCGGGTCGAGGTCGGCGAGGCTCGATGCGGTGACGAACCCCGGCTGGTCCTCGTCGTCGGCCTGGAAGTCGATCGCGGACTCGTCGATGACGTCGTCGGTCGCGAAGATCTGCGCATCGCAGCGCACGGCGAGCGCGATGGCGTCGGACGGACGCGAGTCGACGTCGAGCTCTCTGCCGTCCTGGACGATCGTGATCTGCGCGTAGAACGTGTTCTCCTTGAGCTCGGTGACCGTTACGCGCACGATCTCGGCCTGGAGCTCGGACATCACCTCCGTGAAGAGGTCGTGCGTCATCGGGCGGGGCGCGGTCGCGCCCTGGAGCTTCATCAGGATCGCCGCGGCCTCGGCGTGCCCGATCCAGATTGGCAGGAACTTGTCGTCGTCGGCCGTCTTCAGGAGCACGATCGGCTGCTTGCCGATGGGCTCGAAGCTCACACCGTAGAGGGTCATCTCTCGCATCGCCGGGCCCACGCCCATCTTAGACGCGAGGCCTCCGCTACAGTTGCGTCCCCGGGCGATTAGCTCAGTCGGTTAGAGCGCCGCTCTGATAAGGCGGAGGCCCCTGGTTCGAGTCCAGGATCGCCCATGTCTTACGCAGCCGCGGAAACGCCGAGTGGCGTTTTCGCGCCGCAGAACCCCTGAAGACGGCCGCTTTCGCGGCCGCGTCGTATCTACCGCCTCCTGGCGTGGTGAACCAGAGCTACCGTCGTGCGCGCGTCCCCTCCCGGCCGCGAAACGTCGCGCACGGATCAGTGACGAGGCGCCACCGCGGTCTCGAGAGCCTCCACGAGCTCTGCGAGCCCCGTGTCGTCGCCGAAGGTGATCTGCAGCGTGCCGTTCGCGACCTTCGTCGGGAAGCCCGTCAGGCCTGTCGCGGCAGTGCGGACGCGATCGACGAGCGAGGGATCGAGCGAGCTCGACTTCCGTGGGCGGCGGCGGGCGCCCCCGTTCTGCGCCGCGCGCTCGGCCGCGCGGACCGTGAGACCGTCCTGCACGATTCGGCGGGCGAGCCGGCGGCGCGCTTCGTCGTCCTGGAGCGACAGCACCGCGCGGGCGTGACCCTCGCTGAGATCGCCGCGCGCGAGCATCCACAGGACCTCCTCCGGGAGCTCGAGCAGGCGGAGCCGGTTCGAGACGCTCGACTTCGACCGGCCCACGCGATCGGCGAGCTCGCCGAGCGTGAGCTCGAACTCGTCGACGAGCGACGCGTACGCCCGCGCCTCCTCGACCGGAGAGAGCTGCTCGCGGGCGACGTTCTCGACGAGGCCGAGGAGCAGCGAGTCGCGGTCGCCCACGTCGCGCACGAGCGCGGGCAGCGTCGGGATGCCCGCGGAGCGCGCTGCGCGCCAGCGCCGCTCGCCGGCAACGAGCTCGTACCCTCCCTCGGACCGGCGGCGGACGACCACGGGCTGCAGGATCCCCTCGTGGCGCACCGAGGCCGTGAGACCTGCCGCGGCCTCGGGCTCGAAGCGCCTCCGAGGCTGGCGCGGGTTGGGGTGGATCGACTCGACGGGGAGATGGAGCAGCTCCGGCTGCCCGCCTTCGCCCAACAGGACCTCGAGCCCGCGGCCGAGGCCGCGACGCTCCTTAGGAACGCTCGACAAGCTCCATCGCCACCTTCCAGTAGGCCTGCGCACCGGCGGACCGGCGGTCGTAGGCGATCGCGGGAAGCCCGTGGCTCGGCGCCTCTGCGAGTCGCACCGAACGGGGCACGGTCGTCGTGAAGACCAGCTCGTTGAAGTGCCGCCGCAGCTCCGCCTCGACCTCCGCCGCGAGCCGCGTTCGCCCGTCGGCCATCGTCAGCAGGATCCCGGCGACGGCGAGCCCAGGGTTCAGGCGGCCCTTGACGAGATTGATCGTCCCGAGCAGCTGCGAGAGACCCTCGAGCGCGTAGTACTCCGCCTGGACCGGGACGAGGGCACGGGTCGCCGCAGCCAGGGCGTTGACCGTCAACGGGCCGAACGACGGCGGGCAGTCGAGGAAGACGAACGAGTACGGATCGAGCTCGCCGGCAAGGGCGTCCGCGAGATACCGCTCTCCACCCTCGCGCGCAGACAGCTCGACCGCGGCCGTCGCGAGATCGCTCTTCGCCATGACGACGTCGAGGTTCTCGAGGCCCGAGGGCCGGACGATGTCCCGCAGCGAAGCGCCGTCGAGCAGGTCGTGCGTCGACACGCCGTTGGCACGGAGTCCGAGCCCCGAGGTCGCGTTGGCCTGCGGGTCGAGGTCGACGAGGAGCACGCGCTCGCCCGCCTCGGCGAGGCAGGCGCCGACGTTGACGGCAGTGGTCGTCTTCCCGACGCCGCCCTTCTGGTTGGCGACCGCATAGACCCGGGCGGGCACGCGCTCAGGCTAGTGCCGCGGCCGGACGCCTTCGCCTCAGGCCAGCGGCCGCTTCTTCGCCATCCCCGGCCGGCGCGGAAACCCGGGAGGCGTGGCGCCGTGCTTCCGGAGGACGAGCAGGCCGTCGCGCTCGGCCTCCAGCGTGGCGGCGAGGCGGTCGGCGACGCGCGCGACGCGCTCCGGATCGGCCGTCGCGCCGACCCACAGGACGGCGATCCCACCCTCGCGGACGAGGGGGAGGCAAAGCTCGGCCGCGACGGGCGGCTTCGCGAGCGCCTTCGCCAGCGCCACGGCGAACGCGTCGGTCGGCTGCTCTTCCGCCCGGCCCCACACGACCTCGACGTTCTCGAGCCCGGCAGTCGTCTCGCGCAGGAACTCGCACTTGCGGCGCTCGGCCTCGAGTAGCGTGAACGCGAGGGTGGGCAGGGCCGTGGCGAGCGGGACCCCCGGCGAGCCGCCCCCGGAGCCGACGTCGACGACGGGACCGCCGGCCGCGTCGACGAGGCTCGTCGCGCGGAGCGCGTCCTCGATCAGGACGCGGTGCGCCTCGGCGGGATCGGCGATCGCCGTGAGGCCGGGGGTTGCCAGCACGCCCTCGAGCCAGCGCTCGAGAATCTCGCCGGACACTCAGACCGCGGCGTGGCGCGGCCGGATGACCACATAGCGGTTCGGCTCCGAACCTTCGCTCGCGGTCTCGACCTCGGGGTCGTCCTTCAGCGCTTCGTGGACGATCTTCCGCTCGACGGCGGTCATCGGGTCGAGGTCGACGCTCCGCCCGGTGGCGGCGGCGCGGCGGGCCGAGCGCTGGGCGACCGCCTCCAGCGACGCCGTCCGCCGCGCTCGGTAGCCCGCGGCGTCGACGACCACGTCGTGCGACTCCCCGGCCGTGCGGGCCATGGCGTTCGCGAGGTACTGGATCGCATCGATCGTCTGTCCGTGCTTCCCGATCAGGAGCCCGAGGTCCGGGCCGGAGCAGGTCACGGTGACGACCCCCTCGTGCTCGCTGACCGACGCCGTCACGCTCGCGCCGATCACCGACGCGACGCGCTCGACGAACTCGCGGGCGGCCGCGGTCGCGGAGCTCTCGGGCGGCCGCCCTGCGCTCGCCGCCGCGGAAGCGACGACGTGCGCCGGCGTGTACCCGACGCCGAGGAGCCCACGCTCACCCTCGGTCACGACCTGGAACTCGACGCTCTCGCGGTCGAGGCCCGGCACGAGCTGCTCGAGCTGGCGCAGCGCAGCCCACTTCGCCTCACCGACCGTCTCGCCGGTCGCCTCGACTCGGATCGTGCCGTTGTCGCTCATCGCCGCGGACGGCCGCCCTTCTTCTTCTTGCGCACGCGCCGCGGCGTGCCCGATGTCGCCGCCGCTGCCGCCGTCGAGTCCCCCTCCTCGGGCGGCGCGTCTTCCTCCTTCGGCGGCGTCCTGCTCGAGCGCTTCGGCGGAGCCGCCGGGCGAGGCATCAGCCGCCGGGTCACGATGCCCTGGCCGGTCGTCCAGAGGTTCGTCGTCAGCCAGTAGATCATCAGCCCGGAGGGGAAGTTGAGGATGAAGGGGATGAAGACGATCGGGAGCACCATGATCATCACGCGCTGCGCCGTCGACTGCATCTGCGTGGACATGAGCCACGTCGAGGTGAGCTGGCTCGCGACGTAGACCAGGAGCAGCACCGGGCCCCAGCCGTCCTTCGTCGGCTCGGTGATGTCGACGAGGTTCAGCCACTGGAGGGTCGACTCCGGGAACTGCGGGAAGATCTCCTTCTCGAAGTCCTTGAGCACGTAGAAAAGCGCGATGAAGATCGGGATCTGGAAGACGATCGGGAGACACGAGGCGTACGGGTTGATCTTGTTCTCTCGGTAGAACTTCATGAGCTCTTCGCTCTGCTTCTGGCGATCCGACTTGTAGCGCTGCTGGATCGCCTTCATCTCGGGCGCATGCATCTGCAGGCTCTGCATCGAGTGGATCTGCCGGATCGCGAGCGGCACGAGCAGGATGCGCACCATCACCGTCAGCGCGACGATCGACCAGGCCCACGTGAGCCCGCCCGTGTCGTGGAGCCACGTGAGGACGTCGGTGAGGACGTTCTCGATCGGGGAGAGGATCCCGCCGACGATCACGTGCGCGCCTTCCGGGAGCGGAAGAGCGGGAACAGCGTCTGGTCGCGCGCGTGATCGACGCCTCCGTGGCTCCAGGGGTTGCACCGGAGGAGCCGCCAGGACGCCAGCACGGACCCGCGGAGGAGCCCGAACTCGTGCAGCGCGTCGAGCGCGTACTGCGAGCACGACGGGTGGTACTTGCAGGTGCCACTCGGAGTGAAGAGGCCGAACGTCCAGCGCCAGGCATGGACGAGGCAGATCCCGAGGTACTTCACGACCGCACCTTCGCGAGGACGTCGGCGAGCTCGGTCGCGAGCCACTCCGGCCCGCGCGTGGAGGCAGGCTCGGCGAGCCCGGGCCGAGCGACGAGGACGTAGTCGTGGCCGGTCGGCACGTCGTCGAGGAGCGTGCGCCACGCCTCGCGTAGCAGCCGCTTCACGCGGTTCCGCACGACCGCGGAGCCGACCGCGCGGGGCACGGCGAGGCCGAGCCGCGACGGGCCGTCCTCGTCCTCCTCCCGCGGGAACCAGTGGAGCACCAGGTACCGCGTCGAGACAGACGTCCCGCGCCGGTAGACCGCGTCGAAGTCCCGCGAGCGGGAGAGCCGGTGACGGCGCTGCACGCGCGTGGCGCCCTCAGGCGGAGAGGCGCTTGCGCCCTCTTGCGCGGCGCCGCTTCAGGATGGCGCGGCCCCCCCGGGTGGCCATGCGGGCCCGGAACCCGTGCCTGCGCTTGCGGCGGCGGACGTTCGGCTGGTAGGTGCGTTTCATGGATCGAGGTGTCGGAGGAGAGGAGGGCCTGGGCGGCCGAGCAGCGGAGTATAGACGACGCCTCCGGCACCCAACTTTTCCACAGAAGCGGCG
Source organism: Gaiellaceae bacterium (assembly GCA_035698005.1). Lineage (GTDB taxonomy): Bacteria > Actinomycetota > Thermoleophilia > Gaiellales > Gaiellaceae > GMQP-bins7. The sequence continues at coordinate 18,861 of DASSCD010000084.1, forward strand.
GCGGGGCGGGTTGGGGAAATCGCTGCTCAGGAGGATCCTTCGTTGCCTCTACAGCGAACGAGCCGACGACTTTCCACACCTGTGGAGAACTGTGTGGAATGCGGTAAATGCCTGCAAATAGGCCTGTTATTCATCCACAGCCTGTCCTCTCGGGCCTATTTGAGGGCGGGCCGAACACTGCTATGCTCGCCCTTCTGCGGGACCGCGACGAGCTCGAGGACGGGTGGAGCACGCAACACAGACGAGCGCCGACAGCCTCTGGGACGCCATCGCCGGCAGGCTGAGGGAGACGCTCAGCGAAACGACCTACGACACCTGGTTCGCGCACGCGGAGCCGCGGTCTCTCGGTGACGAAGGCCTCGTCGTCTCGGTTCCCAACGACTTCACTCGAGACTGGATCGAGAGCCACTTCCAGGGATTCGTGGCCGGAGCGGCCCGCGAGTCGCTCGGTCGCGACGTCCCGGTCTCGTTCGCGGTCGAGCGAGCCCGCGTAAGCGCCCGGGCGCCAGCGCCCGCCGTCGGGGTCGAGGCGACGCCGGCCGAGCGCGTCGCTGACGTAGCCGACCGTTCGCCGACGGACGGCGAGCTCAACAAGAAGTACACCTTCGACCTCTTCGTCATCGGGTCGTCGAACCGCTTCGCCCACGCGGCGGCGCTCGCGGTCGCGGAGGCGCCGGCGCAGGCGTACAACCCGCTCTTCATCTACGGCGGCACCGGCCTCGGGAAGACGCACCTGCTGCAGGCGATCGGCCACTACGTCCGCCAGCACTCCCGGCGGCTGACGATGCGGTACGTCACGAGCGAGATCTTCATGAACGACTTCATCGACTCCCTCCGCGACAAGCGCATCGAGGGATTCAAGCGCCGCTACCGCAACTACGACCTGCTGCTCATCGACGACATCCAGTTCTTCGAGGGAAAGGAGCGGATCCAGGAGGAGTTCTTCCACACGTTCAACTCGCTCTACGAGGGCGGCGCGCAGATCATCATCTCCTCCGACCGGCCGCCGCGCGAGATCGCCACGCTCGAGGAGCGCTTGCGGTCGCGCTTCGAGTGGGGGCTCCTCACCGACATCCAGCCGCCGGACCTCGAGACCCGCATCGCCATCCTGCGCAAGAAGGTGAACACCGAGCGCATCGCGGTCACCGACCCAGAGGTGCTCACGTTCATCGCCGGCCGCGTCTCCTCCAACATCCGCGAGCTCGAGGGGGCCCTCACGCGCGTCGTCGCGTTCTCGTCGCTGACCGACCGCCCGATGACCGTCGAGCTCGCCGAGCACGTTCTCAAGGACCTCTTCCCCCAGGGCAGCGCGGCGCCCGAGGTGACGATCCCCCGCATCCAGGAGGCCGTCTCCGAGCGCTTCGGCGTCACGCTCGAGGAGCTCGTGAGCCCGCGGCGGTCTCAGGCCGTCGCGTATCCGCGCCAGGTCGCGATGTATCTCTCGCGCGAGCTCACCGACTCCTCACTACCGAAGATCGGCAAGGCGTTTGGCGGCCGCGACCACACGACAGTCATGCACGCGACCTCGAAGATCGCAACCCTCATCAAGCAGGATCGCTCTGTGTACAACCTCGTGCAAGAGCTCACCGCGCGTGTGAAGCAAGTCCAATGACTTCACAGCCCGCGACCTCGATGCGACGGCCTGTGTGGGTCCTGCCCTCGGCGTCCACACACCGACCCACATGTGA
>DASSCD010000085.1:0-4049 GCA_035698005.1 Gaiellaceae bacterium
GATGACGAACACCGCGTCCGGCTGCCGCTTCATGTCCGCGACTCCGCCGAGGTTCGACTCGAGCTTCTCGAGCTCCGCCTCCATCGCGATGCGCTCCTTCGAGGGAAGGAGCTCGAGCTGCCCGTCGGTCTTCAGGCGCCGCAGGTCGTGGAGGTAGCCGATGCGCTCGGAGATCGTGCGCCAGTTCGTGAGGAGCCCGCCGAGCCAGCGGTTCGAGACGTACGGCATGCCGACCCGCGCCGCGTGCTCGGAGACGGCGTCCTGCGACTGCTTCTTCGTGCCGACGAAGAGCATCGTCCCGCCACGCTCGGAGACGTTCCGTGCGAAGTCGTGCGCCTCCTCGAGCAGCTCCTGGGTCTGGGTGAGGTCGATGATGTAGATGCCACCGCGCTCGCCGAAGATGAAGCGGCGCATCTTGGGGTTCCAGCGACGCGTCTGGTGGCCGAAGTGGACGCCGGCCTCCAGCAGCTCCCGCATCGAGACGACTGACAAGGGATCAGCCCCTTTCCTGGTTCGGTTGGCACGTCTCCGGCGGGCCGGGCGGAACCGCGCTCATGGCGACGGCACCCCCGCCTCGGCTGGTCGCCGGGTCGAAGGACGGAACGGCTGGAAAGTGTAGCCGGAGGCGCGTGGCACAGCCGCTAGAGCGCCCGCGCGCGCTCGAGCGCGGCCTGCAGGTCGTCGGGCGGCTCCGAGCGCACGTCGACCTCCTCACCGGTCAGCGGATGCCGGAAGCGCAGGCGGTACGCGTGCAGGAACTGCCGCTCGAGCCCGAGATCGCCCTTCACGCCGTACAGGGGATCGCCGCTGACCGGGAGCTCGATCGCGGCGAGGTGCACGCGAATCTGGTGCGTGCGCCCGGTCTCGAGCGAGACGTCGAGCAGCGTGCGCTCGGCCAACGTCTCGGAGACCTCGAAGCGCGTGACGGCGTCGCGGGGCTCGTCGGTGTCGAGGGAGCGCCTCGTCGGGTCGCGGCGGTCGCGGCCGATCGGTGCGGAGATGCGCCCCGTGCGCGAGCGCGGGTGCCCGCGCACGAGCGCGAGGTAGCGCCGTTCGATCCTGCGCTGGCGAATTGCGTTCTGCAGCGCCGCGTGCGCCTCCTCCGAGCGGGCGACGACGAGCGCTCCCGAGGTGTCGCGGTCGAGCCGGTGCACGATCCCCGGCCGCTCCGGGTCGTCGCCCCCGGCGGCGCCGAGCGTGAGGAGCTGCGAGGCGAGCGTCGGCCTTCGCTCTCCCGCTCCCGGGTGCACCGGAAGACCGGCCGGTTTGTCCACGACGAGCAGATGCTCGTCCTGGTGGAGGACGGGAACCGACACGGGCTCAGCGGTGAGACCCGGCGCCGGCTCGGGAAGCTCGACCTCGACGACCGCCCCGGCCTCGAGGCGGTGGCTCTTGCGCCGCACCGCGCCGTCCACGAGCACCGCTCCGCGCTCGAGCAGCTTGCCGGCGACGGCGCGAGACGAGATCTCCTTGCGGGCCGCGAGCGCCGCGTCGAGGCGCAGCCCGGCGTCCGCGTCAGCGACGCTGAAACGCAGGGTCGCCATCGCGGCGGCCGTGCACCCGCTTCGACCTGTCGCCGAGGACGAGTGTCCCGAAGAGGATGGCGACGCCGACGACGATGAACGTGTCGGCGAGGTTGAAGGCCGGCCAGGCGGCGAGATCCAGGAAGTCGGTGACGCGCCCGAGGCGGATGCGGTCGATCAGGTTCGCGATGCTCCCGCCGAGAACGAGCCCGAGGCCTACCGGGAGGACGGGGTGGCGGCGGCCGGACCGGGCGAAGAACCAGAGCATCCAGGCGACCGCGACCGCCGTGACCGCGATGACGAAGGTCGTGCGGCTCGCGAAGAAGCCGAACGCGATCCCGGAGTTCTCCACGTGATGGAGCGAGAACGGACCGACGAGGTCGACGCTCTCCCCGAGCGCGAGCGTGCGACCGACGACCTGCTTCGTGAGCTGGTCCGCGACGATCGCGGCACCCGCGACCGTCCCGAGGGCGAGCCACTGCGCCGTCCCCGCGCCGAGCGAGCGCTCCGCCGAGGAGATGGGCTGGAGGGCGTTCGCGGTCGAACCGACGCGGACGTCCACCTGCGTGGCCTCGGTACGCGCGGGCTCCGTCACCCTCGTTCCTGCGCGCGCTTGTCGTCGATGCAGAGTGTGGCGTAGGGCACGGCTTCGAGCCGCTCCGCATCGATCTCGCGGCCGCAGACCACGCAGGTGCCGTAGGTGCCGTCGGCGATCCTCCCCAGCGCTCCCTCGATCTCGGAGAGGAGGCGCTCGGCGTTTTCCTCGAGCCCCTCGTCGAGCTCGCGCATGTAGGTGTCGGTGGCGGCGTCGGCGAGGTGGTCGCCCGGCCCCGACGCGAGATCGCCGCTCTCCTCGATCGCCGACTCCGTGTGGTTCACGCTCTCGAGCGCGGCGCGGATGCGCTCGCGCTCGCCCTCGAGCTCCCGTCGGAACCGCTCCAGGTCGACGCTCATCGTCCGGCAGCCGCCTCGAGCCTGGCCTCGATCTCCCGCTCCGGCACCTCCCGGACGACGGCGACCTTGTCACGCGAGGAGTGGCCGGCGACGAGGTCCACGTCCCGCCGGGACACGTCGAGGACGCTCGCCAGCTCGACGAGGACGGCCTCGTTCGCCTTCCCTCGCTCTGGCGCGGCCGTGACGCGCACCTTCCAGGCGTCGCCGTATCGGCCGACGATCCCGGGCCGCCCGGATCCCGGGACGACGCGCAGCTTCAGGCGGGTGCTCGGGCCAGTCATGGCCCCGAAGGATATCCGCGCCCGACGGTGTTACCCGGCGACCTGGCGGATCCCGGTCTCCGCGGGCACCTCGACGGGAGCCGGAGCCGGGGGCGCCGCGGCGACCTCGTCATCGGAGCTGCCCGCCTCCGTCGCCTCCGCGCCGTCGAGCGCCTCGAGCGCGGTGCGGAGCTGGGCCCGGATCCTGCGCACGTCGTCTTCCAGGCGCCGCTTCTCGGCCACCGTCTCTCGGGCGACCCTCCGCCCCTCGGCATGGGCCTCCTGGACGATGAGGTCGGACTCGCGGCGCGCCTGCGCCTTCATCTCCTGGGCGGCGCGCTCCGCGGACACCAGGGTCGTCCGCAGCAGCGCCTCGAGCTCGCGGTGCTTCTCGGCCTCCGTCTCGAGCTCGTCGAGACGGTCGGCGAGGTCGGCGCGCTCGCGCCAGACCTCCTCGAAGCTGTCGGCGATCTCGTTCAGGAGCCTGTCGACGTCGGTGCGGCGATAGCCGCGCGGGAACGACCTGCGGAGCTGTACGTGTCTGATCTCGACTGGGGTGAGCGGCATCTGACGAACCTCCTTACAGGACTGCTCCGATCACGAAGATGACGAGCTCGGAGGCGAGGAGCAGTACGACGACGGCGATGATCGGCGACACGTCGAGCGGGCCGAGCGTCGGCAGGCCGCGGAACAGGCGCAGGTACGGTCGACAGACTTCGTCCAGGAACTGTTGCACAGCTGCGCCCGTTCGCGAGTAGGGGAGCCGGATCCAGGACGACAGCACGTACGCGAAGATCAGCAGGATGTAGATCCACACGAACACGCGCACGAAGTTCTGCAGCGAACTGGTGAAGTCCGCGAGCAGCGCCGTGAGAGCGAGAACGCCCATCGCACGCGTGTTCGCCGCGGGATCGGTGGTTCCTACGAGTCGTCGGCGCGCCGTGAGAGCTGGGGAACCTCCCGGTTCCCCCAGATTCCTTCCCCTGGTCCGCTTCGCGGACAAGGCCTTTCAGGCCTGGTTGAAGAACCCGCCGCGCTCGAGTGCCTTGGCGCGCTCCTCCGCGGAGAGCTCGACGTCCCGCGGCGTGAGCAGGAAGACCTTGTCGGCCACGCGCTGCATGCTGCCGTCGAGCGCGTAGGTGAGGCCGCTCGAGAAGTCGATCAGGCGCTTCGAAAGATCCGTGTCGGCGCCCTGGAGGTTGATGATCACCGGCATCTGCGCCTTGAAGCGGTCGGCGATCTGCTGCGCGTCGTTGAAGCTCCGCGGCACGACGAGGTGCACCTTCGCGGGCGGCCCCGTGTCGACGCTGCG
>DASSCD010000086.1:0-3784 GCA_035698005.1 Gaiellaceae bacterium
GCTCGAGGTCGACTACATCGACGAGTCCGAGGTTCTCACCCCCGCGGACGTGGAGCACCACGTCGACAAGTGGGCGTTCACGGTCCCCTTCGTGTGCGGGGCCACGAACCTGGGCGAGGCGCTGCGCCGGATCTCCGAGGGTGCCGCGATGATCCGCACGAAGGGCGAGGCCGGGACCGGCGACATCGTCAACGCGGTCACGCATATGCGCGCGGTCTTCGGCGCGATCCGGCAGCTCCAAACGCTGCGCGAGGACGAGCTCCACGCCGCGGCCAAGGAGCACCGCGCCCCCTACGAGCTCGTGCGCTGGGTTGCCGAGAACGGCCGCCTGCCGGTCGTCACGTTCACCGCGGGCGGGATCGCGACGCCCGCCGACGCGTCGCTCTGCATGCAGCTCGGCGCGGACGGCGTCTTCGTCGGCTCGGGCATCTTCAAGTCCGGGGACCCGGTGGTGCGGGCGAAGGCGATCGTCGAGGCGACGACGCACTTCGACGACCCGAAGGTGCTCGCCGACGTCTCGGCGGGCCTCGGCCAGCCGATGGTCGGAATCTCCGCGAGCTCGCTCCCGGAAGCGGAGCGGCTCGAGGTCCGCGGCTGGTAGCAGCCTCCTCGATGGACAGGCCGTTGCGGATCGGGGTGCTCGCGCTCCAGGGCGCGTTCCGCGAGCACGTATCCGCGTTGCGCGACTTCGGCGCCGAGGTGACCGAGGTCCGCTTGCCGGAGGAGCTCGAGGGGCTCGACGGCCTCGTGATCCCGGGCGGCGAGTCGACGGCGATCCTGCGCCTCGCGGGCCTGTACGGGCTCGACGAGGCGATCCGGGCGTTCCGCGGCCCGATCCTGGGAACGTGCGCGGGGATGATCCTCCTCGACCGCCACCATCTCGGCCTCGCGGACCTCGAGGTCGAGCGGAACGCGTACGGCCGCCAGGTACGGAGCTTCGAGGCCGACGTCGAGCTCGCCGAGGACCCTGTGCCGCTACGCGGTGTCTTCATCCGCGCGCCGCGCATCCGCTCGCTCGGCGGCGACGTCGAGGTGCTCGGGGAGCTCGAGGGAGACCCGGTCCTCGTGCGTGACGGCAGGCTCCTGCTCGCCGCGTTCCATCCCGAGCTGACCGACGACCGGCGGGTGCACGAGCGGTTCCTCGAGCTCGTGCGGGAGGGGCAGCGTGTCCGGGCATAGCAAGTGGAGCTCCATCAAGCACAAGAAGGGCGCGGCGGACGCCAAGCGCGGCAAGCTCTTCTCGAAGCTCTCGCGCGCGATCATCGTCGCGGCGCGGGAGGGCGGTGGTGACCCGGCGGCCAACCTGGCGCTCCAGAACGCGATCGAGAAGGCGCGCTCGTACTCGATGCCGAAGGACAACATCGAGCGCGCGATCGCGAAGGGCAGCGGCGCGGGCTCGGAGGGCGCGGGCTTCGAGACGGTCGTGTACGAGGGCTACGGGCCCGAGGGCGTCGCCGTGCTCGTCGAGGCGCTGACGGACAACCGCAACCGAACCGCCTCCGAGGTGCGCCACCTCTTCTCGAAGCACGGAGGGAACCTCGGCGCGTCCGGAGCCGTCGCCTGGCAGTTCGAGCGGCGCGGCCTCGTGCTCGTCGCGGCCGAGAACGCCGACGAGGAGGAGCTCCTGCTCGCGGCTGCGGACGCGGGGGCCGACGACGTCTCGCTCGACGGCTCGACGTTCGAGGTCTCGAGTGCGCCGGAGTCGCTGTCCTCGGTGCGGGAGGCGCTCGAGGCGGCCGGCTTCCAGGCGGAGTCCGCCGAGCTCGCGATGGTGCCGAAGACGACGGTCGCGATCGAGGACGAGTCGACCGCGCGGAAGGTGCTGCGCCTCGTCGAAGGGCTCGAGGAGGCGGATGACGTCCAAGACGTGTACGCGAACTTCGACATCCCCGAGGCGGTGCTGGAGACGGTAGCCTCCTAGCCCTGTGGCGCGCTCGGTCGTGGACACCGCGGGAGGGCTGACCGGGCGCCGGATCGAGTCGCTGCTCTCCGCGCGCCTCCACGTCGAGCCGCAGCTCGCCGGCGACACCCTCGTCTTCGTCTCGAATCTCTCCGGGCACCTGAGCCTGTACGCGATGGACGTCGCCGGTGGGATGCCGCAACCGCTGCTCCCGCCTCAGATCGCGCTCCAGAATCCCGAGCTCGTCGGCGGGCACCTGTTCCAGGTCCTCCCGTCGCTCGAGCGGATCGTCGTCCTCGTCGACCAGGACGGCGACGAGGTCTACGAGCCGCGGCTGGTCCCGCTCGCAGGCGGTTTCCCAGAGCCGCTGGCGCCCGAGGCTTTCGCCGGCAAGCGTGCGCACCTGATCGACGTCGACCTCGCCGAGAGCATCGCCTACTTCCACGTCGAGCTTCTGGAGGAGTCGCTGCAGCAGACGATCCGGGTCGACCTCGAGAGCGGAATGGCGGACGTGCTCGGTGAGAGCCGGTACGGCGCCTATCCCGCCGCGTGGACGCCGGACCACGCACGTGTGGTCCTCGTCGACTCGTACACGATCGGCGACTCGGTGGTGTATGAGCTCGAGAATGGTCAGCGGCGCATCCTCCACGGGACGCCGCTCGAGGAGCGTGAGGAAGGTCGCGAGTACCCGCTCACCGGGCTGCGTGGGGCGCACGGCACGGCGAGCGGAACAGGGATCCTCCTGGCGACGAGCCTCTTCTCGGACGCGGGCGCTCCGGGCTACCTCGATCTGTCCGGAGCGGGCGAGATCGAGCCGGTCACGATCGAGGGCCTCGTGCACGAGGGCGTGGGCGAGCTCGAGGATCTCGTGCACCTCGCGGGGGACCGGTACGCGGCGATCTACAACATCGACGGCTGTTCTTGGGCGTACGACGTGCGGCTCGACGAGACGGCCCGGGCCCTCCACGTCGAGCGTGTCCTCGTCGGCCGGGGCGAGCTCGAGGGCGGCATCCTCCACGGGCTCTCCTACGACGAGCCAAGCGGCTCGTTCGCACTCTCCTATTGCACCGCCACCGACCCGACGCAGCTCTGGGTCCTCGAGCCGAATCAGGCCGCGACGCCGTCGAGGAAGACGCAGGAGCGCGTGCTCGGCCTCGCGCCCGAGCTCCTCGCCGCCGGCGAGGACGCGTCGTTCGAGTCCCACGACGGTCTGCGCATCTCGGCGCGCCTCTACCTCCCGTCTCCGGAGCTCGGCCACGAGGGACCGAGGCCGCTCGTCTACTACGTGCACGGCGGGCCGCAGAGCCAGGAGCGCCCGAACTTCGCCTGGTTCTCGATGCCGCTCGTCCAGGCGCTCGCGCTCGACGGGTTCGCCGTCTTCGTCCCCAACGCCCGCGGCTCGTCGGGCTACGGCCTCGAGTACATGAAGCGCGTCGACCGCGACTGGGGCGGGCTCGACCGGCTCGACCACGTCCACGCCATGACCGAGGTGCTGCCGCAGGACGACCGCGTCGACGTGTCCCGGGCGGGCGTCGTCGGGCGCTCGTACGGGGGCTACATGACGCTGATGCTCGCAGCGTTGCACCCGGAGCTGTGGCGCGGCGCCGTCGACATGTTCGGGCCGTACGACCTGCTGACGTTCATGGACCGGATGCCCGAGACGTGGAAGCCGTACTTCGCCCTCGCGGTCGGCGACCCGGTGCGCGACCGCGACTTCCTCCTCGACCGCTCGCCCCGGACGCACATCGACGAGATCTCGTGCCCGCTCCTCGTCATCCAGGGACAGAACGACCCACGCGTCGTCGAGAGGGAGTCGCACGATCTCGTCGAGCACCTCCGCGGCGTCGGCAAGACCGTCGACTACCTCGTCTTCGAGGACGAGGG
>DASSCD010000087.1:0-6924 GCA_035698005.1 Gaiellaceae bacterium
TCATCGAGCGGCATGAAGCGGTACTCGTTCGGCAGCGGCACGTCGCCGAAGAGGTACATGACCGCATCCTTGCCGAGCTCCCGGAGCGCCAACGTCATCGCGACGAGCGAGCCGAGCGCGTCGCCGTCGACGCGGCAAACGAGAGGCGGCTCGGCCTCGACCACGCGGCGCTCCTCGACGCCGTCCCGCTCAAGATCGACATCGACCACCACCACGACAACTCGCGCTTCGGAGATCTGAACCTGATCGTCCCGGACGCGTCGTCGACGGGGGAGATCCTGCGCGACGTGCTCGGAGCGCTCGGAGTCGGGCTCACCCCCGAGATCGCCGAGGCCCTCTACATCGCGATCGTCACGGACACCGGGCGCTTCCAGTACGCGAACACGACCCCGAAGGCGCTCCGCCTCGCAGCCGAGCTCGTCGAGGCGGGTGCGGACGTGAACCGCGTGTTCCAGGGCGTGTACGAGAACGTCCAGTTCGCGAAGTTGAAGCTCCTCGCCCGCGCGCTCGACCGGGCACGGGTGCTGGAAGGAGGGGAGATCGTCGTCTCGCACCTCCTGCGCGGGGACTTCGAGGCGGTCGGCGCGACGGAGCCGTACTCGGAGGGGATCATCGACGTGCTGCGTTCCGTCGAGGGCTCGCTCGTCTCGGCTCTGATCCGCGAGCCGCCGCGCGACGGCGGGCCGGCGCGGAAGGTATCGCTCCGCTCCTCGGTCGACGAGGTCGACGTGAGCGCGATCGCGCGCAAGTCCGGCGGCGGCGGCCACCGTGAGGCCGCCGGCTTCTCGAGCGAGCTCTCGGTCGACGAGCTCACCGACTTCATCGTCCGGGAGGTCTCGGCCCAGATCGGCGCTCCCGCCGAGGCCTGATGCCGCCGCGTGGGCTCGAGCCCAGCGGGGTGATCCTCGTGGACAAGCCCGCTGGGCCGACCTCGTTCGACGTCGTCGCCGCGGTGCGCAGGCGAACCGGCGCCCGAACGGGCCACGCGGGCACGCTCGACCCCTTCGCGACGGGCCTCCTGCTGCTGCTCTCCGGCGCGGCCACGCGCCTCCAGCCGCGGTTCGTGGGCCTCGACAAGCGCTACGTGACCGAGATCGATCTCTCGGCACGGACGTCGACCGGCGACCCGGAAGGCGAGGTCGTGGACGAGCACGAGCCTCCGTCCGAGGACGACCTCCGCGAGCGGCTCGCCGCGCTCGAGGGTGTCGTCGAGCTGCCGATCCCGGCTGCGAGCGCGGTGAAGATCGAAGGCGAGCGCGCGTACCGTCTGCACCGGCGCGGGGTCGTCGTGGACATGCCGGTACGGGCCATGCACGTGCGCGGGCTGCGGCTCGAGGAGCACGCGGCCGGCGTCTGCCGGCTCGACCTGCTCGTCTCCTCGGGGACCTATGTGCGCGCGATCGCGGAGTCGCTCGGCGGCCACTGCCGCACGCTCCGGCGGACCGAGATCGGTCCGTTCTCCGTGGAGGAGGCCGACCCGGAGCGCGTCCTCGCTGCGGACGAGGCCTTCGCGAGGCTCGCATGAGGGTCGCGCACGCGCCCGCCCAGGTCGAGCGGCAACCGCGAGCGGTCGCTGTCGGGAGCTTCGACGGCATCCATCGTGGCCACGTTGCCGTCCTCGACGCGGCGCGTGCGACAGGCCTCGCCGCGACCGCGATCACGTTCGACCCGCACCCGCGGATCGCACTCGGAAACCGCGTCGAGCTGCTGACGACCCTCTCGCGCAAGCTGGAGCTCCTCGAGGAAGCCGGGGTCGAGACGGCTCTCGTCGCCTCGTTCACGCCCGAGTTCCAGCAGCTAGCCCCCGAGGAGTTTGCGGAACGCTACCTCCGCGGCATCGGCGCCGAGACGGTCGTCGCGGGCGCCGACTTCCGCTTCGGCGTGCGTCGCTCGGGCGATCTCGAGCTCCTCGAACGACTCGGGTTCGCGGTCGTCGTTCCGGACGAGGTCGAGGGCGTGTCCTCGACCGCGATCCGCGCCGCGCTCGCGGCGGGCGACGTCGTCGGCGCGGCAGCGATGCTCGGGCGTCCGTTCGAGCTCGACGGGACCGTCGTCGCCGGGCACCAGCGGGGCGGGACGCTCGGGTTCCCGACGGCGAACCTCCTGCTCGAGCCCGATCACGCGTGCCCGAGCTACGGGATCTACGCGGGCTCCGCGCGTGGGCACCGCGCCGCTGTCTCGATCGGGACGAACCCGCACTACGGCGGGACCGAGCGGCGCGTCGAGCCGTACCTCCTCGACTTCGAGGGCGACCTGTACGGGCAGCGGCTCGTGGTCGAGCTCTGGCAGCGCCTGCGTGACGAGGAGGCCTTCGAGTCCGAGGAAGCGCTCGTCGCGCAGATCGCAGCGGACGTCGAAGCGACCCGGAAGGCGCGGAGACCACAGCCCGGTCGCTAGCTTTACCCTTCGTGTCCGGCCGGAACGGCGACTCCCTGATCCAGGCTCGCGGCCTCGTCAAGCGCTTCGGCGAGCTGGTCGCGGTCGACGGGATCGACTTCGACCTCCAGCGGGGGGAGGCCTTTGGCTTCCTCGGTCCGAACGGCGCGGGGAAGACCTCGACGATGCGCATGATCGGCTGCGTCTCGCCCATCACGGACGGCACTCTGACCGTGCTCGGGCTCGACCCCGCGCGCGACGGAGTGAGGATCCGCGGCCGGCTGGGCGTCGTGCCGCAGCAGGACACGCTCGACATGGAGCTGACCGTCCGGGAGAACATCGTCATCTACGGCCGTTACTTCGGGCTGTCGCGGAAGGACCTGCGGGCGCGAGCCGACGAGCTGCTCGAGTTCGTCGAGCTCACCGAGCGCGCGAACGACAAGGTGGAGCCGCTTTCGGGAGGGATGAAGCGGCGGCTGACCATCGCGCGCTCGCTCGTCAACGAACCGGAGGTGCTGCTCCTCGACGAGCCGACGACGGGGCTCGACCCGCAGGCCCGGCACGTGGTCTGGGACCGCCTCTACCGGCTCAAGCGCCAGGGAGTAACCCTCCTGCTGACGACGCACTACATGGACGAGGCCGAGCAGCTCTGCGACCGGCTCGTCGTCATGGACAAGGGGAAGATCGTCGCCGAAGGCTCGCCGCGCGAGCTGATCGAGCGCTACTCGACGCGCGAGGTCGTGGAGCTCCGGTTCGACGACGGCAGCCGGCCGGACGACCTCGGGTACTGGACGGAAGGTCTCGTCGCCCGTGTGGAGTCGCTCCCCGACCGCGTGCTGCTCTACACCCAGGACGGCGATGCGGCGTCGCACGAGCTGCACGAGCGCGGTCTCGTCCCGGAGAGCGTGCTCGTCCGGCGGAGCACCCTCGAGGACGTGTTCCTCCACCTCACCGGGCGAAGCCTCATCGAATAGTCATGAGCTCGGTCACACTCGCCCTCCGGCCGCTCGAGTACTTCTTCGCCCAGTACCGGCGTATCTGGCGCGGCACGGCCGTCACGAGCGTCGTCACGCCCGTGGTCTACCTGCTCGCGCTCGGCGTCGGCCTGGGAGTGTTCGTCGACCGCTCGACCGATCTCGCGAACGGCGTCTCCTACCTCGAGTTCGTCGCGCCGGGACTGATGGCCGCGACGGCGATGCAGCTCGCGTCGTTCGAGGCGAGCTGGCCGGTGATGTCCGCGATCAAGTGGGACCGCCAGTACCACGCGATGCTGGCGACGCCCCTGCGCGTCCGCGACATCCTCGTCGGGCATCAGGCCTTCTTCGCGTTTCGCCTACTACTGACCGCGACGGTCTACTTCGTCGTCATCACGGCGTTCGGAGCGGTGAGCTCGCCGTACGGCGTGCTCGCGATCCCGGTCACGCTCCTCGTCGGCCTCTCGTTCACGGCCCCGACCGCCGCCTGGGCCGCGTACACGGAGTCCGAGATCTCGTTCGTCGCGATCTTCCGCTTCGTGATCCTCCCGATGTTCCTCTTCTCGGGGACCTTCTTCCCGATCTCCAACCTGCCAGCCCCGCTCGAGGTCGTCGCGTGGCTGACACCGCTCTGGCACGGGGTGACGCTGTGCCGCGACCTCACCCTCGGGGACCTCGAGCCCTGGGCTGACCTCATGCATCTCGGCTACCTGCTGGTGTGGGTCGCCGCCGGCCTGATCGCGGCCAGGTTCACCTACGCGCGAAGGCTCGTGGTTTGACGGAGCTCGTCGCACGCGCACGACTCGCGCCCGCCCGTCCGACGCCAGGCGCCCTGCTGCTCATCGAGCGGAACCTCATGGTCTACCGCCGGACCTGGATGATCATCTTCTCCGGCGTCTTCGAGCCGCTCTTCTACCTCTTCTTCTTCGTCTACCCGCTGCAGGAGTTCATCGGGGACATCACCTTCGAGGGCGAAGCGATCGAGTACGCCGCCTTCGTCGCTCCCGCGCTCCTGGCCGCGTCTGCGATGAACGGCGCGTTCTACGAGTCGACGAACGTGTTCTGGAAGCTTCGCTTCGCGAAGACGTACGAGTCGATCCTGGCCACGCCCGTCCGCCCACAGGACGTCGCGCTCGGGGAGACCACGTGGGCGGTCGTCCGCGCGATGCTCTACTCGGCCGCGTACCTCGCGGTCATCACCGCGCTGGGGCTCGTCGAGTCGCCGTGGGCGATCCTCGCGCTGCCGGCGACGTTCGTGATCGGCTTCGCCTTCGCGGGCGCGGGAATCGCCGCCATCACGTTCATGCGGACGTGGAAGGACTTCGACCTGATCCAGCTGATCATGCTGCCGATGTTCATGTTCTCGGCGACGTTCTATCCCATCTCCGTCTACCCAGAGGTGCTCGAGTGGATCGTCCGCTGCCTGCCCCTCTATCAGGGCATCGAGCTCATCCGCGCCCTGGCCACCGGAGCGGTGGGACCGCTTCAGCTCGTCAACGTCGCCTACCTCGCGGCGATGGGGCTTGCCGGGCTCTGGATCTCGGCCCGCCGCATCGACAAGCTACTGCTGAAGTAGCTCAGAGGACGGTCGCCGCGCCGCTCCGGCGCGGGTCGCCTGCCGCACCCGCACGGCCGACGCAGCTCACGCCGCCGAAGTAGTGGTGGAGCGCGTCCCAGCGCCGCACCGCCCGCCCGCGCGCCTCGAGCTCCTCGAGTGCGGCCTCGTCGACGCCCGGCTCCGCGTCGACGACCTCCGGCGTGGGGTGGACGCGCGGCAGCGCGACCGCGTCCTCGGCCTGCAGCCCCTCGTCGAGGACGCCCACGAGCACGGTCGCGAGCGCCGTGCGCAGGCGCGTGGCCCCGGCCGCCCCGAGGGCGAGCGCGAGGCCGTCGGCGTCGAAGGCGAGCGTCGGCGCCATCCGGCTCTCCAGGCGGTCGCCCGGGCGGGGGACGCCGACCGCGATATCCGACTCGCCGAGGAGGTTGTTCAGCTGCACGTCGAGGCCGGGGACCCATACTCCCGCCCCGACGCCGAGGGAGTGGGTGAGGACGCAGGCACGCCCGGCGCCGTCGACGGCGACCATGTTCGTCGTGTGCTCCGCGCCCGGGCGGTCCGTCTCGAGCGCCTCGACGAGGGCGAGGACCCGGTCCGTCTCCGAGAGGCCGGCGAGGCGCGGCAGGCGCGGGAGGAGCTCGGGAATGCCCGAGAGGCCACCTCGCGTCGCGACGCGGTAGCCGTGGAAGCCGACGATCTGTGCATCCCGCCAGCGTGCGGAGTACGCACGCAAATCGTCTTCGCCCAGGACGACGCCGTCGGTCGCGAGCAGCGCCTCCGCGAGCGAGCCCCGATACACGGTGCGGGCTCCTTCGTCGGCGAGCATCTCGAGCGCCGTCACGAGGCCGGGCTGAAGCAGCAGCTCGCCCTCGCGGAGCGTTCGCCCGTCGCGGAGGAAGAGATCGTGGCCCCGCTCGCGCGAGAAGACCTCGCCGAGCATCGCGAGGGAGCGCTCGTGCATCTCCGGCAGCGGCACACCGGCGCGGGCGAGGGCGAGAGCGGGCTCGACGACGCGCTTCCAGGGCAGGCGCCCGAGGCGCTCGGAGAGCTCTCCCAGCGCGGCCGGGAGCCCCGGCACGGCGCAGGACGCCGGCCCGAGCTCGTAGACGACGAGCTCGTCGCCGAACGCGACGGGGACCTCGACCAGCTCTCCCTCGACCGCTGGCACGGCCGCGAACCCGTCGAGGTTCGCGAGCCGGGACCCGTCGAACGAGATCGCGTGGCAGCCCGCGAGGAGGCCGCTCATGACCGTCTCGGCGACGCACGAGGCGAGCGCCATCGCGACGACCGCGTCGGCCGCGGTCCCGCCGTCCGCGAGGATCTCCGCTCCGGCCTCGGCGGTCGCCGGATGCCCGGCCGCTACCGCCGGTCGCACGGGGCCCTCAGTCGCAGAGGCCCTCGCCCGGCGGCTGGCCCTCGTGCCGGATCTCGGGCGAGCCGAGGTCTCCGATCGGCCAGTAGACCATGAATACGCGGCCGAAGATCGCGTTCCGCGGGACGGCGCCGAAGTCCCTGCTGTCCTGGGAGAACGAGCGGTTGTCGCCGAGCACGAAGTACTCGTCCGAGCCGACCTCGACGCGCGGGAACGGCTTCGTCTCGATGTCGTCGATCTTGAACCCGTTGACGTAGACGTTGCCGTCATGGCCCTGGACCTCGTCGCCCGGGATCGCGACGACCCGCTTCGTCAGGGAGAGGTCGCGCGAGTCGGCGTCCGGCGTGACCGGCCCCCCGATCGTGCCGCTGGCGTGA
The DNA here is from genome assembly GCA_035698005.1 of Gaiellaceae bacterium. Lineage (GTDB taxonomy): Bacteria > Actinomycetota > Thermoleophilia > Gaiellales > Gaiellaceae > GMQP-bins7. The sequence goes on from DASSCD010000087.1 coordinate 6,655, forward strand.
AAGACGACGAGCTCGCCCCGGTGCGGGTCGCGCCATTTGTAGGTGAAGCCCTCTGCCAGCGTGCGGCCGTCACAGGCCGGGATCGTCGGGGCCATGCTCGAGGTCCCGGCCGAGTTGAGCGGCACGAGGAGCCCCGTGTACCAGAGGACGCCGAAGGCGACGGCGAGGACGCCGAGGATCGCCAGGATCCGCCAGAGAACGCCGATCACGGCCCGTTGCTACCCTTCCCGAGACCGTAGCCGCGGCCTCGGCGTGCTCCTTCCACGCGAG
>DASSCD010000088.1:0-27972 GCA_035698005.1 Gaiellaceae bacterium
CGAGCTGCGCGGGACGGCGGGCCAGGGCACCGAGGTGCGCATGACCTTCGCCTACGTGCGCGACGGCGACCCCGCCGACGAGAACCCCGTGTCGGGCCAGGTCGGCGACGACGGCCGCTGGGATCCGGGCGAGCCGCCCGCCTGAGCGTCTAGGCGGCCTGGCGCAGCGCGTCGAGCTCGCGCATCCGGCCGAGCCGGCCGAGCGCCTTGGACTCGATCTGCCGCACCCGCTCCGGCGTGATGCCGAGCTGGCGCCCGATCTCGCGCAACGGCGTGGGCTCGGCGCCCGCGATCCCGTAGCGCATCTCGACGACCGTGCGCTCGCGCTCGGGCAGCTCGCCCAGCGCGCGGCGGAGCGTCTCCTCACGCAGCGAGATGTGCACGACGTCCTCGGGCGGCGGCGCGTCCGAGGCAAGCAGGTCGCCGAACGCGGCATCCTCCTCCTCGCCGAGCGGGCGGTCCAGCGACGTCACCGTGCGCGCCGCGTCTTGCAGCGCGAGCAGCTCGTCGACGGCGATCCCGGCCTCGCGGGCGATCTCCTCGTCGCGCGGCGCCCGGTCGAGCTTGAGCGCGAGCGCGTTCTCCGCGCGCGCGACCTTGCGCTGCGTGCGGACGAGGTTGATCGGCAGCTTGATCGTGCGGGCCTTCGCGTCCATCCCGCGCTCGACCGCCTGGCGGATCCACCACGTGGCGTAGGTGGAGAAGCGGTAGCCGCGCCGCCAGTCGAACTTCTCGACGGCGCGGATCAGGCCGAGGATCCCCTCCTGGATGAGGTCGAGCAGCGACAGCCCGTGGCCCTGGTAGCGCTTCGCGATCGAGACCACGAGCCGGAGGTTGGAGTTGATCATCCGCTCCTTCGCTTCCGGGTCGCCGCGCTCGATCCGCTTCGCGAGCTCGATCTCCTCCGCCGCGGTGAGGAGCGGGTAGCGCCCGATCTCGTTGAGGAAGAGCTGGAGGCTGTCGGTCGTGACGACGGCGAGGTCGCTGTTCGAGTATCCCGCCTCCCCGGCGCCGTCGCGGACGCAGTCGTCCGTGATCTCCACGCCCCGTCGCTCGAGGAGCTCGTGCACCTCGTCGGCCGCGTCCTCGTCGACCTCGCTCTGCGAGAGCGCCGACTCGAGCTCCGAGAACGTCACGCAGCCGTCCTGCTCCCACTGCTCGACGAGGACGAGCAGATCGTCGGGCAGCTCGACGCCTGCGTCAGCGGTGCTGCTCACCCCGGATCCCCGATCGGCTCGATGCGCTCAGGATGCCGGATCGCCGCTCGTGACGCGAAGCATCGCTGCGACCTCGCGCACGCCGGACACCTTTGCCGTGCGGGAGACGAGCCCGTCTGCTGTTTCCCGCCCGCTCACCGAGCCGCGCAGGATCGCGACGCCGTCCTCGACCCTGAGGTCGACGTCGCGCGTCGACACGTCGGCACCGCGAAACGCCTCGCTGCGGATGCGCTGGACGAGCGTCGCATCGTCGGTGACGCGCTCCGGCCTCCTCAACAGCCGCTTCGACAACGCGACGGCGCCCCGCGCGTGGCCGCCGGCGAACCTCGCCTTCCTGACCCCGAGCCGCGAGCCGCGGCGCACGAGAGCGAGGGAGCGGTCGCGAAGCACGTGCCGGCGACGCCTCCCCTGACGCGGGTCGAGCAGGAACGCGGTTCCGGCTCCGATCAGGAATGCTCTGGTCGAGCGCACGGGTCCTCCTCCCCGGCGAGCTGTGCGGGGATGGTCCCCCCGCCGGCGCAGCTCGAAACCGTTTGCGGCCTGTGCGCCCAGGGTAGCGACGGGTGTGGACGTCGGGTACGCGATCTCGAGCGAGGAGCACCGTCCACTCGACCTCGTCCGCCACGCCCGGCGGGCAGAGGAGTGCGGGTTTCCGTTCGCGCTCATCTCCGACCACTACCACCCGTGGATCGACCGGCAGGGCCAGAGCCCCTTCGTCTGGGCAGTGATCGGCGGCATCGCCGAGGCGACCGCCGGCCTCCGTCTCGGGACCGGCGTCACGTGCCCGACGATCAGGATGCACCCCGCTCTCGTCGCGCAGGCCGCGGCGACGGCGGCCGACATGCTCCCCGGGCGCTTCTTCCTCGGGGTCGGGACGGGCGAGAACCTGAACGAGCACATCCTCGGTGACCGGTGGCCGTCGGCGAGCGAGCGGCTCGAGATGCTCGCGGAGGCGGTCGCGGTCATGCGGGAGCTGTGGCGCGGCGAGCTCACGACGTTCGAGGGCAAGCACTTCCGCGTCGAGGATGCACGCGTCTACACGCTCCCCGACGACCCGATCGAGGTCGTCGTCGCGGCGGCGGCGCCGGAGGCCGCGGAGCTGGCGGCACGCAGCGGGGACGGCCTCGTGAGCACCGCTCCCGATCCCGAGGTGGTCCAGGCCTACCTGGGGGCGGGCGGCGAGGGGCCGCGGTTCGGGCAGCTCACCGTGTGCTGGGCCCAGACCGAGGAGGAAGCCCGGCGCACGGCGTACGAATGGTGGCCGAACGCCGGCCTGGAAGGGCCGCTCTCGCAGGAGCTGCCGCTCCCGAGCCACTTCGAGGAAGCGGCAGCGATGGTCTCCGAGGACGACGTCGCTCGGCGCGTCGTCTGCGGGCCTGACCCCGCCCGGCACATCGAGGGCATCCAGGAGCTCGTCGATGCCGGGTTCGACCGCGTCTACGTGCACCAGGTCGGCCCCGACCAGGACGGTTTCTTCGACTTCTACGTGCGCGAGGTCCTGCCGGAGACGGCGGAGATCGAGCCGCGACAGGGCGTCGCGCCTGGAGCCCGCGCCTGAGCGCGCGAGCGGCCGATCACTCCTCTTCGGGAGGAAGTGCGGACAGGATCGACTCGGCCTCGAGCGCCGACGGCGCCGGGAAGGAGCGAAGGAGCAGCCCGTCGCGGAACACGAGTGCCCAGGCGATCGGGGTGTCCCGCATCACGTGCTCGTCGTCCGTCCACCGCAGCCGGCCCTCGACGACGATGCGGTGCTCGTCGACCGGGCGGTACACCTCGGCGACGGCCTCGTAGAAGCGATCGGAGATGGAACTGACGAAGTCGGCCACCGCGTCCCGCCCGTGGAGCACCTCTCCGGGGTGCGATCTGAGAGCTACCTCGACCTCGGGGTGGACGATCTCGAGCATCCCGGCGTCGACGCCGTTCCCGAGCAGCTCAAAATAGCGGCGGGCGAGCCGCTCGCTCTCGAAGACGTGCCCCTCGACGGCGCTGGCGATGTCCAGAGCCTACGCCTCGTCCGGCAAGCCCGCCAACCGAGTGCGCGCCGCAGGCGGGCGGTCCCCCACCGCCCGCCTGCAGCCTGATGCGGCGCAAGGGTCTCGAGGTGGGGAGCCTCAGGTGGCCGAGCCGCTGAAGACGCCGAAGAGAGCCAGCGCCAGCGCGACCACGAGGATCAGGAACAGCGCCTTCGACACGACGACGCCGCCGCCGATCGCCAGGAGCAGGAGCAGCAATACGAGCAGCCAGATCACGTCAGGTACCTCCCTTTCGCTCGGGCGGGTGGTACCCCGATGGTCGTGGCCGCAACCCTCGCCGGCGGCCGGTTTCGGACCGCCGGGCGCGGGTAGAACGCACTCCGTAATCGACGACAACAGGAGGCCGACATGCCCCAGCTCACCACGCCGGAGGAGCTCTTCGTCCACGAGCTCCAGGACATGTACTACGCCGAGCAGACCCTGACCAAGGTGCTGCCGAAGCTCGCCAGCGAGTCCACGGACCGCGAGCTCTCGAAGGCGTTCACGAGTCACCTCGCCGAGACGAGGGAGCAGATCGAGAACCTCGAGCAGGTCTTCCAGAACATCGGCAAGCCGGCCAAGGGCGAGCGCTGCCCTGGCATCGAGGGCATCAAGGAGGAGCACGAGAGCTTCATGCAGGAGAACTCGCCCACGCCGGCGCTGCTCGACGTGCACCTGACCGGCGCGGCCGCGCGGGCGGAGCACTACGAGATCGCGGCCTACACCGGCCTCATCGAGAAGGCTCGGGCGCTCGGCGAGCGCGACTCGGTGAAGCTCCTGCAGGAGAACCTCCGCCAGGAGAAGGAGGCCGCGAAGAAGGTCGAGTCGATCTCGAAGCGGATGCTGAAGGCGACGAACGGCAGCTCCTCCAGGAAGCGGTCGAACGGAAGCGCGTCGAGGGCGCGCTCGACCGGCGGCTCCTCGACGCGGAAGCGGACGAGCGGAAGCACGTCGCGCTCGCGGCGTCGGAGCTGAGCGAGAACCGGCGACGCACGCACGAGCTGGCCGGGCCGAAGGAGGACGATGCGGAACTGGCTGCGCGATCGGGCTCTCGGTGTCCTGTTCGTCTCGGTCTTCCTCGTCACCTGGGCCGGCCAGCTCGTGTTCGAGTGGCTCGACTACGCGAACGACGAGCGCACGCACGGGGCGGACCCGAAGTTCTGGTCGGAGGGGTTCTGGGCGACGTTCTGGCAGTCGACCCTGGAGAACTGGCAGTCCGAGTTCCTCCAGCTCTCTGCGTTCACGATCGCCTGCGCGTACCTCGTGTACAAGGGCTCGAGCGAGTCGGCGGACGGGGGCGAGCGCACCGAGGCGAAGCTCGACGCGCTGCTCGAGCTGCAGGGCATCGACCCGAAGGAGGTCGAGCAGCGGCTCCCGCCCAAGTTCCAGAAGACCCGGTGAGCCCGCGACCGCCCTCCCTCGCCGCCTTGCGTCGCGAGGCGGCGACGTGCCGGCGCTGCCCGCTGTACGAGCGGGCGACGCAGACGGTCTTCGGCGAGGGGAGGCGCGGCGGGCTGATGCTCGTGGGCGAGCAGCCCGGCGACGTCGAGGACCGCGAGGGGCATCCGTTCGTCGGGCCGGCCGGGAGGCTCCTCCGGGAGCTCCTCGCCGAGACGGGCCTCGCGGACGAGCCGACGTACGTCACGAACGCGGTGAAGCACTTCAAGTGGCGGCCCTCGGGCAGGCGGCGGATCCACGACAAGCCGAGCTGGTCGGAGGTCCGCGCCTGCGGCCACTGGCTCGAGCTCGAGCTCGTCTCCGTGCGCCCGGCACTCGTGGTGTGCCTGGGGGCCACTGCCGCCCAGGCGCTCCTCGGGCGGGACGCGCGCGTCGGAACGCTTCGAGGCACCCGCCTCGAGCTCGAGGGCGGCATGCCGGCGCTCGTCACCATGCATCCGTCCGCGATCCTGCGCGCCGGCGCCGACCGTGAGCTCCGCCGCAACGAGCTCGTCGCCGACCTCGAGCTGGCGCGCGGGCTGCTGCGAGAGATCCGCGCCGACAGAGCCGCCGCGGCCTAGGCGGGGTCAGATCTCGAACGTGACGAAGTCCTGGCCGGTCACGTGCACCGCGACGTTGTGCACGGGCACTTCCCCGATCGACCCGCGAGCAGTCCCGTGGTGGGCGTGGCCGTGCACGACCAGGTCGGGGCGGTGCATCCCGATCGGCGCCGCCAGCCTGCCCGAGCCGAGGAAGGCCCAGATGGGCTCCGGCTCGCCGACGAGCGTCTCCGAGGTCGGCGCGTAGTGGAGCAGCGCGATCCGCTTGTGGCAGCCCGCGACCGCCTCGAGCCCCAGCTCGAGCGCTTCGACCTCGAGCGTCGTCTCGCGGTAGACCTGGCGAAGCAGCCCCTCGCCGAAGTCCGCGATCTCCGCCCCCGGGAACCCGCCGACGAAGCCCTTCGTACCCACGACTCCGACCTCGAGCTCGCCGATCTCGACGATCGTGTGGCCCCGGTCGAGGACGACGACGCCAGCGTCCTCGAGGACGGCGACGATCTCGTCGCAGCAGCCCGAGTGGTGGTCGTGGTTCCCGAGCACCGCGAGGACGGGCACGTCCAGGCCGCGGCACGCGTCCGCGAGGACTGCCGCCTGGTCGGGCTGGCCGTGCGTCGTCAGGTCGCCGGCGAGGAGGACGAGCTGCGTCTCGCCCACGAGGGCGGAGAACGCACGCTCGAGACGCTCCCGCAGCGGCTCCGAGGCGTGGATGTCGGCTGCGGCAGCGACGCGGATGCGCTCGGTCACGCGTTGCGTGTACCCACCCGCGGCGTTCCGGGAACGCGCGAACCGGGTATCCACCGTCCGCGATGACCTCCTCGACCCGCGACAACGTCGGGCTGCTCGTCACGACGATGAAGCACGCCGCGGCCGCCCTCCGCGACGCGGAGGTCGACTTCATGCTCGGCGGCGGTTTGGCGATCTGGGCTCGCGGCGGCCCGCCGACGGACCACGACGTCGACTTCTTCGTGCGCGAGGAGGACGCCGACCAGGCCCTCGCGGCGCTCGAGGCGGCCGGCATGCGCAGCGAGAAGCCGCCCGAGGAGTGGCTCTACAAGGCCTACGACGGGGAGACCCTCGTCGACCTCATCTTCCGTCCGGCCGGCGGGGAGATCGACGACGAGCACTTCGCGCGAGCGAGCGAGCTCGAGGTCGGCTCGCAGACGGTGCTCGTGGCCTCTATCGACGACGTGATGGTGACCAAGCTCCTCGCGCTGACCGAGCAGGAGCCGGACTTCCAGGCCGTGCTCGAGGTCGCCCGGGCGCTGCGCGAGCAGATCGACTGGACGTTCGTCGAGGAGCGATCGAGCGCCTCTCCCTTCGCGAGGGCGTTCTTCACCCTGGCCGAGGGGCTCGGGATCGTCGAGCGGTCGAGCATGCTGGCCGCCGGCAGCGACGGGTGATGCCGTTGCGGCGAGGAAGTCGGCCGGCCGGGGCGAACAGCGGCCCCATGGACGCAGCAGCCCTGCGCCCGGTGCGACGACGGCCGGGTGCGTCGCCGTGAGCACGCCCGAGGTGCGCGTCGTCGCGGTCCGTCCGCGGACGGTGCTCGTCGTCCTCGGCATCACGGTGCTCGTCGGCTGCGTGCTCCTGCTCGGCTATCTCGCCTGGCACGTGCTGACGTGGATCCTGATCGCGATCCTGCTCGCGGCCGCCCTCAACCCCGCGGTCGAGGCCCTCGAGCGGCGTGGGATGACGCGCGTCGCGGCAGCGAGTCTCGTCTTCGTGCTCGCGCTCGCCGTGGTCGTGGGGATCGGCTTCCTCGTCATCCCGCCGCTCGTCACCCAGGTAGCCGACTTCGTCGACGCGGTTCCGGACTTCATCGACGACATCACCGCGGGCCGCGGGCCGCTCGGCTTCCTGCAGGAGGATTACCAGATCGTCGACCGCATCCGGGAGGCCATCGAGCGTGAGGGCGCGGCCGGGGTCCTCGGGCTGAGCGAACCGGTGCTCGACGTCGTCCGCAGCGTCGTGACGGCGGTCGTGGGCACGATCACCGTGATCTTCCTCACGTACTTCATGCTGCTCGAGGGGCCGCGCACGATCGAGCGCACGCTCTCGCTCCTCCCGCCCAGCACACGGGTGCGGTACGAGCGAGTCGGCCGTGAGGTGTACCGCACGATCAGCGGTTACGTGACGGGCAACCTGCTCCTCAGCCTCGTCGCGGGCACGGCCGCGACGATCGTCCTCTTCGTGGTCGGCAGCGACTACGCGATCGCGCTCGGGCTCGTCGTCGCGATCCTCGACCTCGTCCCCCTTGCCGGTGCGACGCTCGCCGCCCTCATCGTCTCCACGGTCGTGCTCATCGAGACGGACTGGCTGCGCTGCGTGATCGTGGTCGCCTTCCTCGTCGGCTACCAACAGTTCGAGAACCACGTGCTGCAGCCGCTCGTGTACGGGAGGACGGTGGAGCTCTCGCCCCTTGCCGTCCTCTGCGCCGTGCTCATCGGCGCCGAGCTCGCGGGGATCCTCGGCGCGCTCGTCGCGATCCCGGTCGCCGGGTCGCTCCTCGCGGTCGGCCGGGAGGTGCTCCAGTACCGGCGCGAGTCTGCGATCGAAGCGCCCGCGGGGACCGAGCTCGGGCCCGGTCTGCGCGACGACTAGGAAGTGTGCGAAGGCCGGCCGGCAAGAAAGCCGACCGACCTTTCGCGGGAGGTCCGTGCGTCAGTCCAAGTCGCGGTAGCCGTGGCCGCCCTGGCCGTAGTACGAGCCCAGGCGACTGCGATACGACTCGTCGTCCAGCATCGTGTCGTCGTACTCCGGCGAGTCCTTGATCTGATCCTTCGTGCGGTTCACGAAGACGCGCTCGTCCGTCGTGTCGATCGAGCGGATCACGCCCGCCGGGAGCATGACCTTCTTGCCGAAGATCCACGGGCCCGTGTCGACCACGAGGAAGCTCCGGCCCGTCTCGTACGTCGCCTCGTCGACCTTGCCGATCGAGCCGTCAGTCGCCTCGACCTCGTAGCCGCTGAGGTCGACCGTTGGGTCGATCGAGGTGCCGAGCTGCGAGGCTTCGGGATACGTCCAGACGTCGGTGTGCATCCGTTCTCCTTTCGTCGTCGTAGGGCTCGATCGGCTCGTACCCGGTCGAGTGCCGCCGAAACACGGAGCGCCGTCCGGAGAGCGCTCGATACTCGGTGGGCGTGGACTGGCGCGAGATCGACCCCGAGCCGCTCTTCGACGCGATCCGCGCGCGAGGGCCGGCGCCGGACGCGGAGCAGGCGGTGTGGGCGTTCGAGCAGGCGCTCTGTTGTGCCCGGATCGACGGCCGCCTCGTCGAGCATCTCCTCGTCGCCTGCGTCTGCCTGCGCGCGTTCGACGAGGACGTGTCGCCGCGCACGATCCTCGAGCAGACGTTCCGCCGGTCCGTGACCGACGGCGAGTGGCACGAGCGCTTCGCGCCGCTCCTCGTCTGACGACTCCGTCTGCCGACGCGTTTTCCGCGCACCCGGGGCGGGTACACAGCACGACGTGAGCCGCGCGCCACGCCACGCAGGGCTGGACGAAGAAGCTCCGGAGGCAGGGAGCCCCGACGCCCGCTCCGCGGAGCAGGAGGTTGCATCGGGGCGCACTGCGTCGACTCCGGTCGCGATGCTCGGTGGCGTCATCGGCGTGATCGCGCTGGCGGTGGTCGTCGTGCTCGTCCTCGTGGTCGTCGCGTACGCGCTCGCGTAGCGGGTCGCGATGGCAGGCGAGACCGCGGTGACGGCGCTCCTCTTCGGACGCGACGAGGTCGAGGAGGTCGATGACTGGGCCGACCGGCTCGGGCAGCTCGGCCGCACGTCGATCCTCTGGATCGATCTCACCCGCCCCGACGAGGAACGGGCGCGTGAACTCGCGGATGCGCTGGAGCTGGCGCCGGCGAGCACCGAGCGGCTGGCGGACCACGAAGGGAGGCCGTTCTTCGGAGACTTCGGGACGTACATCCACGTCACCGCGTACGCGCCGGCGGGGGACGAGGGGCAGTCGGAGCTCCAGCGGGTCGCCTGCCTCGTCTCGAAGCACTGGGTGGTGACGGTCCACGACGGCGACGTGCCGGTGCTCGAGGCATTCCGGGAGCGCGCCGAGGGCGGCTCGGGCGAGACGGGGCGGATCGACGGTCTCGAGTTTCTCGCGGACCTGCTCGAGTGGGTCGTCGAGGATTACCTGGAGGCGTTCGAGAGGATCGAGCTCGAGCTCGAGGAGATCGACGCGCGCGCGATGAAGGGACGCGTCGACGAGCCGGAGGAGCTCGTCGAACAGCTCGTCGCCCACCGTCAGCGCATCGGCCAGCTGCGTCGGGCACTCGTCTCACATCGGACGATGCTCCTGGCCCTCGCGCACCCGGAGCTCGCCGGGATGACGGACGACGAGGACGCGAGCCGGTTCGCGGAGCTGCGCGTGCGTCTGGAGGAGGCCGTGCAGGCGGCTCGTGACAGCCGCGACTCGGTCGTCGGCTCGTTCGACGTCCTCATCGCCCAGACCGGCTACCGGACGAACGAGATCATGAAGGTGCTCACGCTCGCCTCGGTGCTCCTCTTGCCCGGCGCGCTGGTCGCCGGCGTGCTCGGCATGAACTTCAAAGTCGGCTTCTTCGAGCACTCCGGCCTCTTCTGGGTGGTGCTGGCGCTGATCGCCGCGTTTGCGGTGGCGACGCTGGCGGCCGCGCGCGCGCGGCGTTGGATCTAGGCAAGCTGTCCGTGTGAGCGAACCGCGGCTCCTCACCGCCTGGGGCGGGGCGAAGCCCGGTCGATCCGCGCGGGAGCGCTACGGCTTCGCAGTGCTCGCGGCGCTGACCGGCGTCGCCGGCGACCTGCTCCTGAGCATCGCGATCTCCGAGGTCCCGCTCTACGCCATCCTCGTCGGCGTCGTCGTCGTCAGCGTCGCGTACGGAGGACTCGGGCCGGGGCTAGTGACTGCGGCCGTCGCTTGGACGATCGGGCTCTGGCTGCTCGTCGAGCCCCGCGGCCACCTACGGGTCGAGAGCACCGACCAGCTGACGAGGTGGGCGGCGGCGCTCGTCGTGGCGTTGCTGCTCGTGCTGCTCATGGAGCTCATGCGCAGGGAGCGTGAGCAGGCTGCCACGGACGCGGTGTCCGCGCAGGCGACGATCAGGGGCCTCTCGGCGCTGCAGGATCTCGCGGCCGCGTGCTCCGCCGCCCTCACACAGGCCGACGTCGCGCGGGCGCTCGTCGAGCGGCTGCCGCAGCTGCTCGGCGCCCGCGGGGGCGCCCTGGCGCTCGTCGACGGGGACGACCTCGTCGTGGTCGACCCCGGAACGGATGCCGTGCAGACGCATCGCCCGGGAACGCGCATCCCGCTGGCTGCCCGGGCGCCCATCGCGCGCGCCGCCTCGAGCGGCGAGCTCGTCACGGTGCGGAGCAGCGCGGTGCTCGAGAGCTCGTTTCCGGACGCCATCAGGCTCACGTCCTACGCCCGGTCCGGTGTGGCTGCCCCCCTGCGGGTCGGCGGAGAGGTGGTCGGCTCGATCAGCTTCCTCTACGACGACGAGGACGCGATGCTCGACGACGCCGAGACCCTCGCCCGGATCGCGGCCGACCTCGGCGGGCAGGCGCTCGAGCGCGCGGGCTTCTACGAGCGCGAGTCCGAGTCCCGGCAGGCGCTCGACCGCATCTTGAGGATGTCGCCGACGTTCCACGCGGGCAGCGCCGAAGCCGTGACCCGCGCCGTCTGCCGAGAGGCCCGCATGGCGTTCGGCGCCGACCTCGGCATGGTCTGGCGCCTCCACCACGAGGGACATGGGCTCGAGCTGCTCCGCACCGATCCCGTCCTCGAGGCGCTCGAGCCGGGGCTCGTCGCGACGCTCGACGACTTCCCGGACCTCCTGGACGCCGTGGGGAACCTGCAGGTCTCGTTCGTCGAGGACGTCCAGCGAGAAGCCAGCGGCGAGGGTCTCGAGCGGGTGCGCAGCCTCGGCCTGCGCTCGAGCCTGCGGCTGCCGGTGGTCGTCGGGGGCAGAGCCGAGCATCTCATCACGATCTCCTGGGAGACCGCCGTCACGGAGCCCGATCCGGCGACGACCTTGCTCGCGAGGCGTTTCGCCGATCAGGCGGGCCTCGCCTTCGAGCAGCTCGAGCGCCGCAGGGCGGAGGCCGAGGCGACGACCTATGCGGACGAGACGCGCCGGCTCCAGGAGGTGACGAACGCGCTCTCCCTCGCGGCCTCGGCCAGCGACGTCGGCGATGTCTGTCTCGCGCACGCGCTCTCCGCGGTCGCGGCCGATGCCGGCTTCGTCCTCGTTTCCAGGGGACCTGGACCAGCCGAGGTGGTCTCGAGCGCGGGCTACACCGACGAGGAGCTCGCGGCCTGGGCAGGCCACGACCTGGGCGCGGACGTTCCGGCGTCGCGCACGTTCGCGAGCGGCCATCCGGTCTGGGCGCTCACGACGGAGGAGATGGACGCCTTCGCCGACGTCGCTCGTGGTGCCGACGAGGGCTGGGTGGCGCTGCCGCTCCGGGCCTCGGGCGGCGTGCGCGGCGTGCTCCAGCTCTCGTTCCGGCGGGGGAGGCAGCTGAGCGAGGGCGAGCAGCGCTGGCTGCTCGCGGTCGTGTCCCAGTCGGCCCAGGCGCTCGAGCGAAGCCTTCTCTTCGACGAGGAGCAGCGGCTCCGCGAGCGCTCGGAGCGCCTGCAGGCGATGACCGCGGCGCTCTCCAACGCCGTCACGCGCGTGGACGTCGCCGAGGTCGCCGTCGAGGCCGTCATCGGCGCGCTGGACGCGGACGGCGCGACGCTCGCGCTCGTGCAGGAGGAGCGAGGGCTGCTCCGGACGCTCGCCTCGCGGGGTCACGACGACGCGGCGTCGGGGCTCGGGCTCGAGACGGACCTCGCCGCCAACCTGCCCGGCCCGAACGCAGTGCGACGCCGCGTCCCGGACTTCTTCGCCTCACGGGAGGAGCTACGCGAGGCGTTCCCGGGCCTCCCGGCGACGGAGATCGCGCGTGGGGAGTCGCTCTTCTTCGTGCCGCTCGTTGCCGGAGGTCGCCCCAACGGCCTCCTCACGCTCTCGTGGGCGGAGGCGCGAACGCTGTCCGCGGACGAGCGCCGGTTCGCGCTGCTCGTCGCCGCCAACGCCGCACAGGCCCTCGATCGCGCGGGGACGTTCGAAGCCGAGCAGACGATCGCCGCGACGCTCCAGCGGAGCGTGCTGCCCTCGACGCTGCCCCGCGTCGAGGGAGTGCACATCGCGGCCCGGTACCTGCCGGGGACGCTCGACCTGAACGTGGGCGGCGACTGGTTCGACGCGATCTCGCTGAGCGACGGGAGGCTCGGCATCGTCGTCGGCGACGTCGTCGGCAAGGGCGTACAGGCTGCTGCCACGATGGCGCAGCTCCGCAACGGCCTGCGTGCGTTCTCCCTCGACCGCATGAAGCCGTCGTCGACGGTTGCACGGCTCGACCGGCTCGCGGGCGAGGTGCTCGAGACGGCCTTCGCGACCGTGCTCTACGCCGTCGTCGATCCGCAGGCGCTCGTCTGCCGGTACACGTCCGCAGGGCACCCCCCGGCCGTGGTCGCGCACGCGGACGGCAGGGTCGAGTTCCTCGAGGGCGGCCGAGGGCTCCCCCTCGGTACCGGCGTGGCCGGCACCTACAGCCAGGACGTCGTCCAGCTGACCGCGGGCAGCGTCCTCGTGCTCTACACCGACGGCCTCGTGGAGCGACGCGGGGCCTCGATCGACGAGGGGCTCGAGCGGCTGCTGGCGGCGATTGCCGACGGCCCGCGCGATCCCGAGCCGCTGCTCGAGCACGTCCTCGAGCGCATCGTCGGCGACGTCGAGCGCGACGACGACATCGCGGTGCTCGCTGCGCGAGTGTTCGCGGTGGCGCCCCGGCCGCTCGAGCTACGTCTGCCTGGTCGGATCGGGTCGCTCGACGTCGTCCGGGACGCGCTCAGGGCATGGCTCGAGGGGACGCCGGCTGACCGCGCCGAGTCCGAGCAGATCGTGCTCGCCGTCTGGGAGACCTGCGCGAACGCGGTCGAGCACGGCCACGCCGACGACGGTCGCGAGCTCGGCGTGCGCGCGACGCTCGTCGACGGTCGCGTCGAGGTCGTGGTCGAGGACGAAGGCGAGTGGAAGGAGCCCGCAGCCGTGCCCGACCGCGGGCTGGGGCTGAAGCTGATCCGCTCCGTCGCCTCGTCGGTCGACGTCGCGGTCGGCGCGACGGGCACGCGGGTGACGATCGAGAAGGCGCTCGCCGGCGACGGGGCCGGCGAGCCTTCCGCCGCGGACTAGAAGAGCCAGATCAGCAGCAGGATGATGATGATGAGCGCGAGGACGCCGCCACCGATATACATGTGCGTTCTCCTTCCGCGTCGGGGACTCGTTGCCGCCTGCTGATACCCGCCGGGATCTCCTGTCGAAACCCCGGACGGTTTGACAGCCCCGGTCGCAGGGCATCGAGGTAGCACGTGCAACGGAAGAGGAGGCGACCATGCCGCCACGTGGGGTGAAGAAGGGAACGAAGCGCGCGAGGCAGTACGAGCACATCAAGGACTCGCTTCTCGACCGCGGCTCGTCCGAGGACACGGCGGAGGAGATCGCGGCGAGGACCGTGAACAAGGAGCGCGCACGGAGCGGGGAGGCCGCTGCACCGTCTCGGCTCTCCAAGACGGACATCTCGTCCGGGCGGCGGGGAGGAATCCGCAGCCACCGCAAGGGCCCGCGAGGGCGCACGCGCGACCAGCTCTACGAGGAGGCCCGCGACCGCAACATCAAGGGCCGCTCGAAGATGACGAAGGCGGAGCTGCAGCGCGCGCTCGGCGGCCGCTCGTGACCTCGCTGCCGCGGCTCGACCACGTCCTCGGCGCCGCGGTGCGCGCACACGAGCTCCGGCTCGCGACGGTGACGGGCGCCGTCTTGGACGCTCGCTGGGAGCGCCTCTTCGGGCTCGAGGCGACGGGCCGGGACGGCGTCCACCGCTTCGTCCCCTGGGTCGCGGTCGAGCTCCACGACGGGATCGTCGAGATCGGGTCGCCGTTCGTTCTCGTCGACACGGGAGAGGCTCGACGGCTACCTCCTGCTGGGCGCGGTGGTCGTCCGCGACCCGATGCAGCTCGCGGGCCTCGGAGTAGGATCCGGAGGCGAGATCACGCGCGCCGACATGCTCGCTGGCGTTTCGCAGGAGGTCGGCTCGGGTATCGAGACCGGGTGGCGCGGCCCCGCGACGAGATGACACCGACCCCTTCGCTACGGCCGCGCGGCTGCTCGCCCGCCCAGCGCGTACTGTGCCCGGGCGTGAGCCGTTCCGCCTTACCGTCCGACCTTCGACCGTCCGCGCGCGCCTGATCGGCGGGAGCCGATGGGCATCGTCATGGAGCGCAGCGTCGACGCCCTCCTCGTCGCGTATCACCGTGACGGAGACCGGGACGCGCGTGAGCGAGCGCTCGTCGAGCTGATGCCGCTCGTCCGCGCGCTCGCGTCCCGCTACGCGGGGCGCGGCGAGCCGCTCGAGGATCTCGTGCAGGTGGGCGCGCTGGGCCTCGTCAAGGCGGTTGATCGGTTCGACGTCGATCGTGGGGTCGAGTTCTCGAGCTACGCGGTGCCGACGATCGTCGGTGAGATCCGCCGACACTTCCGCGACAAGGCCTGGGCGATGCACGTGCCGAGGCGCATCAAGGAGCTCAGCGTGCGGCTGTCCCGCGTCCTCGACGACCTGACGACGGAGCTCGGCCGGTCGCCGACCGTCGCCGAGCTGGCCGAGGCGGCGGGCGCGGAGGAGGAAGAGGTCATCGACGCCCTCGACTCGGCGCACGCGTACTCGACGCGCTCCCTGCACGCTCCCTTCGAGGAGGGGGGCGACGACAGCCTCGCGGAAAAGCTAGGCGACGAGGAGTTGGGGTACCGCGACGTCGAGGACGGCTCGATCATCGCGACGGGCCTGGATGCGCTCGACGAGCGCGAGCGGCGTATCGTCGAGCTTCGCTTCTTCGACGAGATGACGCAGTCGCAGATCGCAGCGGAGGTGGGGATCTCGCAGATGCACGTCTCGCGCCTCCTCCGGCGCGCGCTCGTCAAGATGCGCGGGAGGATCGAGGAGGTGTCGAGCGAGTGAGCGCGGAGACGTACGTGGTGCGGCTCGACTTCCCCGCGAAGGCGGACTATCTGCTGCTCGCCCGCCTCGCGCTGTCCGGGCTTGCCCGGACGCTGACGCTCGACGAGGAGGATGTCGCCGACCTCAAGCTCGCGGTGACCGAGGCCTGCGGCAACGCGGTCCGCCACGCGTACGAGGGCGACGACGGCTCCGTCGCCGTGTCCTACGTCGTCGGCCCGGGAACGCTCGAGCTGATCGTCGAGGACCGCGGGACCGGGATCTCCGACGGCGACGACGCGCTGGAGGGGGACGACTACGAGCCGCTCGAGGGCGGCATGGGCATGGCCATCATCCGCGCCGTGGTCGACGCGGTGGATGTTCGGGAAGGCGCTGACGGGCGCGGCACCGTCGTCCACATGACGAAGTACCTGCCCGAGTACTAGCTCGTCGGACGGCCTGGCGGAACGGCCTTGGTGCCGGGACACCGCCGGTCGTCACGAGGTCAGTCGGTGAGCTCCGCGAGGGCCTCGCCGACTGACGGCGCCACCGGGAGCACGCGGTCGAGCGTCGTGATCTCGAAGATCCGGCGCGCCGTCCCATCGGGCAGCACCACGCGCACCGCGGCGCCGTCGTGGGCCTGCACGCGCCGCACCTGGTGCACGAGCGTGCCGAGCGCCGTCGAGTCCAGGAAGGAGACCCCCTCGAGGTCGACGACCACCCGGTCGAGGGCGACGACCTCCGCGAACGCGCCTTCGAGATCCGGGACCGCGAAGGCGTCGAGCTCGCCGGTCGCCCGGAGAACGCCGACGGCGCCGTCACCGTCTCGCTCCACCCGGATGCGATGGACGTGCACCGCGAAGCGGGTCAGGTCCGGGGCCCGTGCTCGCCGGGCCCCGGACCGAACCGGATCACGTTCGCTCGCGAATCGCGTTCCATCCGAACAGGATGATGAGCGATCCGACCACCGCCGCGACCCATGTGCTGAGATCGAAGAACTCGTCGATCGGGTCCCCGAGCCCTAGCGCCGTGGCGAGAAACCCACCGAGCAGGGCGCCCGCGACGCCAATGAGCAGCGTCACGAAGAACCCGACCCGCTCCTCGCCGGACATGATCGCCTTCGCGATCACGCCGGCGAGAAAGCCGAGGACGATCCAGCCGACGATCCCCACGCGCTAGTCGTCCTTGACGATGTTCGTCTGCGGGCCGCCACCGCCACCGCTCGCCTCGCGGCCGCCGAACCCGCCCCAGCTCGACCAGAAGACGAGCGAGACGAGGAGCCCGATCGCGCCGACGATCATCAGGATGACGCCGACGGCGGTGATGTCGAGCCCGGATACCTCTGCGGACACTGCCCAGGTGAGGACTGCGCCCACTGCCAGAAGCAAGATGCTGAGGCTGATACCCATGTCGGTGCACTCCCCTTTCGCATGTACCGACCCTTCTGGGCCGGCGCTCCGTGATACCCCTCGGCCGCTCGGGGGAAACGTCAGCGCGTCCCGATCGCGGCGAGGACCGCGGTCAGGGACTCGCCGACGACGGCCGCCTCCGAGAGGCCGACGATCTCGACCGTGCGGGCGACGGGGGCCGTCTGCGCGAGGACGATGCCCGTTCGGCTCCTCCGCGCGGTGCGGAAGAGCACGTGCAGCGCGGCGCTGTCGATGAAGACGACCCGGTTCAGGTCGAGGACGAGGAGCGAGGCCTCACCCACCGTGAGCTCCCCGATCCGATCCTCGAGCTGACGTGCGTTCGTGAGGTCGAGCTCGCCCGAGACGGCCACGTGTAGCACGTCGGGATCGTCGGTCTCCTGGTGCTCGAGCTCGAACGGCGCCATCGGGGAAGGCTGAGGATACGGAAGGCGTCGCGTGCCCGTTTCGAAAACGAAAGGCCCGGGCACCGCCAGGCGGTGAGCGCGTCCGAGCCCGACCGGTTCGCCCATCCCGTCGAGCGCGAGCTCGCCCGGGTGTTCGACGAGCACGGGATCCGCTGGCTGTACGAGCCCCACACCTTTGTCCTCGAGCGCGCACCGGACGGCTCCGTGCGAGAGGCGTTCACACCCGACTTCTTCCTGCCCGAGCTCGGCCTCTACGTCGAATGCACGGTGATGCGCCAGGCGCTCACGAGCCGGAAGCGGCGCAAGGCACTGAAGGCACGTGCGACGCGCGGAGTGACCGTCGAGATCCTGTTCAGGCGCGACTTCGAGCGGCTCGCGCGCCGCTGGAAGCTCCCCGCCCTCGAGCGGGCGGCGCAACCGCCGCGTGCCGCCTAGGCGTTTGAGCCGCGCGAGATCGGGGAAACGTCCAGGCGATGGGGACCGCCGCCCATGAGAGCATCGCCACCTTCCGCATCGACGAGGAGCGTCCGGGCGGCGGTGCCGTGGTACTGGCCATGCACGGAGACGCGGACCTGCACGCCGCGCCGATGCTCAGTAGCCGGCTCGACGGCGCGATCGACGGCGGCGCGGCGGGCATCGTGGTGGACCTCTCGGACGTGCCGTTCCTCGACTCGACGGCACTCGGCGTCCTGGTCGCCGGCATGAAGCGGTTGCGGGCCACGAGACGGCAGCTACGCCTCGTCGCCCCCCGGGCAGAGGTGCGCCGGCTCCTCGAGCTCACGCTGCTCGACCGCGTGCTCGCCATCGACGCCAGCCGGGACGAGGCGCTCGCGCTCGTAGCCCGGGAGCACAGGCCGTTCTAGAGTGCCGCGGCGAGCGTCTCGTGCACCGGGAGCATCGTGTCGACGCCTGAGATCTCGAGGACTCGCAGGATCCCGGGGTCCGTGACGACGAGCGCGAGGCTGCCGCGGGCGGCCTCGGAGTCGCGGGCGGAGGACACGAGCACCCTCACGGCGGAGGAGTCGATGAACGTGCAGGCCGTGAGGTCGATGACGAGCCGCTCGTCGAAGCCCGCGTCCGCGAGCGCCTCCTCGAGAGCGGGCGCGGTCGCCATGTCGAGCTCCCCTTCGACCTGGAGCACGGTGCCTTTGCCGGGCAGCTCCCTGCGCCTGACGTCGAACTCGCCGAGTTTCGCCACGACGACGAGTGTAGGCGATCGTGCCCGCCGCAGGCCGTACTCTCCCGGCACGCGGCGATGACGACGATCTCACTCACGCTCCCCACCGACCCCGAGTACCGCGGCGTCGCGACGCTCGTCCTGGGCGGGATCGGGACCCGGCTCGACCTCTCGTACGAGCGCATGGACGAACTACAGCTCGCAGTGCTCAGCCTCCTCGACGCGGGAGTGGGGCCGGACGTCTCGGTCGTCGTCGACGCCGACGGCCCGACGCTGACCGTGGCGGTGGGGCCTGTCGTCGACGGCAGTGCCTCGGACAAGGGCCTCACGACCGTGCTCGACCGCCTCGTCGACGGGGTCGAGGTCGAGCAGCGCGACGGCAACGAGTGGCTCGCGCTCCGGCTGACGGCGGTCGGGCCGGCCGCGGCGACCTAGGGACGGCTGCCCCTCTCCTCCGAGATCGCCTCGACCATCCGGCCCGTCTCCGTGGCCTGCGAGGTTCGGGCGACGTCGGCCTGGGCGAGGATGCCGACGAGCCGTCCCCCATCGACAACCGGGAGGCGGCAGGAGCCTTCCCGCGCCCTCGCCGGCCGTCGTCGGCCGTTTCGAGACCCGGGGCGGGGGGCACCCTGTGGTGTGAGGACGGCAGCAACCGGCCGCGAGGCCGAGGAGACCACTTCCCTGCCCGCGCTCGTGTTCGTCTCGAGGCGCCAGGACGGCGCCTCGAGGAGGATGGAGAGCCTCGTCGCCTGGGTGAAGGTGACTCAGAAGAAGCGGCTCCAGGTCATCGAGGTCGACGCCGACCGGCAGCCGTCCCTCGCCCGTTCGCTCGCGGTCAGGCGGATCCCGTCCCTCGTCGTAGTCAAGAACCGGCGCGTCGTGGGGCGGCTCGAGGGCCGCGCCACGGGCCGGCAGATCGACGACCTGATCCGCCCGCACCTCGGTTGAGCCGGCCTCCCTCGATCGAGTGAATTCGCGCCTGCGCGCAAGTCTTCGCCCGAATCCGCGTCTTCTGGGATGTGGAAACACGATCCGAAAGCGGAGGACCGATGAGAGCGAAAGCAGTGCTCGCGACCCTGTTCGTCGTCTGCGTGGCGGTCTCGTCGGCCGTCGCCGCACCGCCGCCGGGCAAGGGCAAGCCGCCCACCACGGACCAGGGCTGCAAGCCGAACGTCACCGTGGTCTTGAAGGGCTCGCTGGCTGCGACCCCGGGCGCGACGGCGACGTCGCTGAGCGTGACCGTGAAGAGCGCGAACCGCCACGGCCGCGCCTACGCGACAGCGAACCAGCCGACGGCGGTCCTCGTCGACGAGGACACCAAGGTCCGCCGGCGGGGCAAGAAGACGCTGGGCGACCTGCTCGCCGGCGATCGCGTGCTCGTGCAGGCGAAGGTCTGCAAGGCCGACCTCGCCCAGGGAGCAACGCCGCCCCTGACGGCGAAGCGCGTGGTGGCGCACCCGGCCAAGTAGCGCGGCGAAGAGCTGCCCTCCCTTTCGGGAGGGCGCACCGGGACGGGCGGCGGCTGCCTGGCGGCGGCTGTGCCGCCGCCCCACCCGGATCGAGCCTCAGAGCTCCTCGAGCGCGGCGCGTGCCGCCTTCGCTTCCTTCTCGGCCTCGGCGCGCTCGCGCTCGGCCTTCGCGACCGTGCGCTCGGCTTCCCGCAACGCCCGCTCCGCGCGGCGCAGATCCTCCCTCAGCGCCTTCTCCCGCTTGCGCCGCTCACGCTCGGCGGAGGCACGCTCGGCCGCATCGGCCTTCTTCTTCGAGCTCCGCGTGCGGGTCGCGACGGCCGCGCCTGCGAAGGAGCCGAAGCCGGACGCCTCCTGCTCGGCGAGGAGCGCGCCGCGCACGAGCGCGTCGCGCGCTGTCTCGTCCGCGACCGCGCTGCGCAGGAGGTCCCGGACCCGCTGGCGCATCGCGTCGGTCGGCTTCTTGCCCGTCCCGCCCACGTGCGCGACCGCGACCTCGGCGAGGAGGTCGAGGGCGCGATCGAGGTCGGCCACCGCGGCTCGATAGGCGTCCTGCTCCCCGGAGAGCTGCGTGTCGCGGACGCGGGCTGCCGCCTCGGCTGCGTCCTTCGCGGCCTGCGGCCGATCCCGCGCGGCCCGGTTCACGGCGAGCACGACCGCCGTGGGCTTTCGCAGGGCGGCAACCTGACACGCGTCGTCTCCGCGGCCCGCCTCGCGGAGGTCCGCCGCGACACGCTTGCGCTCCTCGACGAACGCGTCGGGAGCAACGGACAGAAGCCGTTCGGCCTCGGCCGGGAGCTCGCTCACCGGATGAGTATCCCCGGTCCGGGGTATCAGGCCGCGTCGCGGATGGCGCCGACGAGCTCCTTCTTCGTCATCGACGAGCGGCCCTTGATGTCGAGGTCGGCGGCATGCTCCCGCAGCTCCCCGGCGGTCATGCGCTCGAGGTCGCTCTTCGCCGGCGCCCTCCGCCGGCGGCCGTTCCCGCCGCCCTTCGCCGCCTCGACGCTCGCCCGGAGCGCCGCGAGCAGGTCGGGCGGCGCATCGCGATCCACGCGCGGCGCGGCCTGTACTTCCTCGCCGCGGCGCTTCTTCCGCACGACCTTCAGGAGCTTCTTCCGGTACGTGTCCTCGTACTTCGCGTGGTCGAAGTCGCCCGCGAGCCGGTCGACGAGCGAGCGTGCCAGCTCGAGTTCGCGAGGATCGATCTTGCGCTTCCTGGGCGCGACGTCGGCGAGCGGGCGGATCTCGTCCGCGTAGTACATGTTCTCGAGGATCAGGGCGCCGTCCCGCACGCGGAGGCAGCCGAGCTGCTCGCGGTCGCGGAAGACGTAGCGGGCGATCCCGGAGAGCTCCGCGTCCTCGAGCGCGCGGACGAGCAGCGAGTACACCTTCTCCGCGCCCTCGGCCGGCCCGAGGTAGTAGGTGCGCTGGAACACGATCGAGTCGATCTGCTCGTACGGCACGAAGTCGAGGATCTCGATCGCGCGGTAGCTCTCCTCCTCGGCCGCCTCGAAGTCCTCGTCCGTGAGATACACGAGGTCGCCGTCGTCGACCTCGTACGCCTTGACGATCTCGTCCGCGGGGACCTCGCGGCCCTCCTTCTTGCAGATCTTCTGGTACCCGATCCGCGAGCCGTCCTTCTCATGGACGAGGTGCAGCTCGAGGTCGTGCTCGTCGATCGCGCTGTACATCTGGACTGGCGCGTTCACGAGCCCGAAGGCGATGCTCCCGGACCAGATCGCACGCGGCATGGAGAGGGAGTACCCCGGCACGGGGTCGTCAAACGGGGCCGTCCGGGTGGGGGAGACCGCCGTGACGGGGCCAGACCGCCGGCGGGCATCCCCCACGATCCTGCTACCCGCCCACGTCGACGCCAAACGGCGTCGGGTGCGGGCCTCAGCCGAGCAGGTCGACGACGACGAGCAGGAGGTAGAGGACGATCGAGGCCGCGCCGAGGCGGGTCGCCGCCTGCGCGAGGCGCCGACCCTGCGGCTCGTCCTCGCGCATGCGGCCGAGCACGATCCCGCCGGTCCCGAGGAGCGCCGGCAAGCCCGTCCAGAAGAGCGGCACGGTCAGGAGCGCGAGTGCCGCGAGTCCGAGGGCGACGACGCTCGGGCCCTGCTCGTCGAGGTCGAGCGCCGTGGGCACCCCCCAGACGAACACGCCGAGCGCGACGAGCACGATGAGGGCGAGGATCGGGAGGTACGCGCGGATGCCACCCTCCTCTGCGAAGGTGCTGAGCGCGGCGGTTGCGGCCGCCAGGAGCGCCGCCGCTCCGGCAACCCGGGGGAGGTCGGCCTCGGTCGGCGTGGCGGCGAGAGAGGCACGCACCGCGCTCAGGAAGCGGGGCCTCCTCGTGATGACGTCCATCCCCGCACGTTGGGCGACGCGCGGGCACCGGTCATGCCGCGAACGAGTGTCCCTCCCGCGGTGTCGACTGCGCACCGAAGCGCATGACAGTCACCTGTCGGTGACAGTCACGAACGTGAACCTCGTCCCTCGCTACGACCGCGGCCGCGAAGCGGCCGCGCTCAGGTCCTTCGACTCTCCCGCGCGCTCGAGATCCGCTCTCGCAGATCCCGATGTTGCGCAAGAGCAGGGGCGGTAGGACTCGAACCTACAACCGCCGGTTTTGGAGACCGGTGCTCTGCCAGTTGAGCTACGCCCCTGAGCTGCGCAGACGAGTGTAGCCCGGCCAGGGATACGCTCCCCGCGTGCACCGGCGCGCGCTCGGGCTCCTATTCGTGGTGCTCTCGGCGGGCCTCGGCCTCATCGCCGTGTACTCGGCTCTCGAAGGCGGGACGGCGCTCGTGATCGCGTTCGCGGCGGCCGTGCTCGCGGTCTGGCTGGGGGACCTCGCGCGACGCGCGCTCAGGAGGCCCTGAGGAGTCCGTCGCCGGGCGGCGTATTCTCTTGCCGTGGCCGTCGCGAACGAGACGCAGGCGCTCTGGCAGGAGTACCGCAGGTCCGGGGACCAGGGACTCCGGGACCGGCTCATCCTCACGTACGCGCCGCTCGTGAAGTTCGTGGCCGGCCGCGTCGGGGCGAGCCTCCCGGCGCACGTGGACGAGCAGGACCTCGTCTCCTACGGCCTCCTCGGGCTGATCGGCGCAATCGAGCGGTACGACCCCGGCCGCGAGATCAAGTTCGAGACGTTCGCGATGGCGCGCATCCGCGGCGCGATCATCGACGAGCTCCGCTCGCTCGACTGGGTGCCGCGCTCGGTGCGAACGCGCGCGCGTCAGATCGAGCGCGCGATCGCAGCGCTGGAGAAGGAGCTGATGCGCGCACCGACCGACGCCGAGATCGCGCAGAAGCTCGGCCTCACCGGCGATGAGCTCGAGGAGAGCCTGCACGAGATCTCCCGCTCGTCGGTCGCCGCGCTCGACGAGCTGTGGTCGCCCTCGGGGAGCGGCGACCAGATCGCCTTGATCGACACGATCGAGGACGAGTCCGGCCCGAGCCCCGAGGTCTCGCTCGAGCAGACCGAGGTCAAGGAAGCCCTGGCCGAGGCGATCTCGATCCTGCCCGAGCGCGAGAAGCTCGTCGTCACCCTCTACTACTACGAGGAGCTGACCCTGCGCGAGATCGGAGAGGTGCTCGGCGTCACGGAGTCACGCGTGTCGCAGCTGCACACGAAGGCGATCCTGCGCCTGAAGGCGCACCTCGCCGGGGTCACGCGCGAGACTGCCGAGACGTAGCGGCTCATCCGGCGAGTCGCAGCCGACGAACGCGGCGATCGCCGACAGGCTGCAGCTCTTCTCGTCGCTGCTCGAGCTCGGGAGCGCGAGCCCGTACGCGGCCCGCGCGTACCGGCGCGCGGCGGAGCTGATCCGGGCGCTCCCGACCCCGGCAGCCGAGCTCGTCCGCGCCGGGCGCATCCGGGAGCTGCGGGGGATCGGGCCGGGTATCGAGGAGAAGCTCCGCGAGCTCGTGGAGACCGGGGAGATCGCCGAGCTGCGCGAGCTCGAGACGCAGCTCGCGCCGGAGCTCGTCGCGGTCGGGCGAGTCGTCGGGCTCGGCTCGAGCCGCATGCTGGCGCTGGGAAGGGAGCTCGACGTCTCCACCGTCGACGAGCTCCGCTCGGCACTCGAGGAGGGTCGTGTCGGCACCGTGCGCGGGATCGGGCCCGCCACCGAGGCGCGCATCCGAGAAGGCCTCGAGCGCCCGCCGCGCGCGCGCCGCGGTCTCACCCTCGACCGGAGCCGTGCGCTCGCCGCCTCCCTCGCCGCGGCGCTCGGCGCCGAGGTCGCCGGCGAGCCGCGGCGCTCGTGCGAGCTCTCGTACGAGCTCTCCCTCGTGCGCGCGACCCACGACCCGTCGGCGGTGCTCGACGAGTTCGCGTCCGTGCCGAGCGTCGTCTCCGTCCTCGAGCGCGGCGAGGCGCACGCGATCGGGCTGACCGTGGAGGGCGTCCCCGTCCGGATCGATGCCTGCCCGCCCGCGAGCTTCGGGACCGCGCTCCTCCGGGCCACCGGCTCGGACGAGTACGTGGAGGCGCTCGAGCCCCTGCCGGACGCGCCGGACGAGGCGTCCCTGTTCGCGCGTCTCGGCCTTGCCTACTGCCCGCCGGAGCTCCGCGAGCGCGTGGGAGCGACCGCTCCACCCGGCCTCGTCCAGCTCGCCGACCTGCGCGGCGATCTGCACTGCCACACGACCTGGTCGGACGGCAGGGCGACCGTGCTCGAGATGGCCCTCGCCGCCCGCGAGCTCGGTCACGAGTACCTCGCGATCTGCGACCACACACCGCAGGTACGGGTCGTGCCGGGCCTCGACGCGGACGACCTGCGCCGTCAGGGCGAGGAGATCCGCGCCGTCAACGACCAGGTGGCGCCGTTCCGCGTTCTCCGCGGAGTCGAGTGCGACATCCGTCCGGACGGGACGCTGGACGCCGACGACGACGTGCTCGCGGAGCTCGACTGGGTGCAGATCAGCCTGCACGCCGGCCAGCGAAGACCGCGTTCCGAGCTGACGAAGATCGTGACCGAGGCGATGCGCAACCCGCACGCCAGAGGGCTCAGCCACCCGAAGGGCCGGATCCTCAACCACCGTCCCGAGAACGCCGTCGACCTCGACGAGGTCTTCCGCGTCGCGGCCGAGACCGGGGTCGCGCTCGAGGTGAACGGCCTGCCGGACCGGCTCGACCTCTCCAGCGCGCACGTGGAGGAGGCGCTCGCGGCGGGCATCAAGCTCGTGCTCGGCTCGGACGCGCACTCGGCCCGCGGCCTCGCCAACATCGAGCTCGCGGTCGCGACCGCGCGCAAGGGTGGCGCGAGGGCCTCCGACGTCGTCAACGCCTCGGGTGTCGGAGCCCTCCGCCGCTCGCCGGGCCGCTCGCACCTCCGCTGAGCCTGCGTCCGACACGACTAAGCTTGGCACCCGGAAACCGAGCCCAGGAGGAGAGCCAGCCCATGCCCGAGCCCGCGAAGATCCGCAACGTCGCCGTCGTCGGCCATCGCGGGACGGGGAAGACGTCGCTCGTCGAGGCGCTCCTCTTCCAGTCCGGCGCGGTGAACCGGCTGGGCACGGTCGAAGCCGGCACGACGGTCTCCGACTGGGACGAGGACGAGCACGCGCGCCAGCTCTCGATCGCCATGTCCCTTGCCCACGCCACCTGGCAGGACCGCAAGCTGAACCTCGTCGACATCCCCGGCGACCCGAGCTTCCAGGGCGAGTTGCGGACGGCCGCGCGGGTGGTCGAAGGCATGCTCGTCACCGTCTCGGGCGTGATGGGGGTCGAGGTGGGGACGTCGCGCGCCTGGAGGCTCGGAGAGCAGCTCGGCCTCGCTCGCGTCGTCTTCGTCAACATGCTCGACCGCGAGCGCGCCGACTTCTTCCGGACGCTCGATCAGCTGCACTCGCAGCTCTCGCCGAAGTGCGTCGCCGTCCACATCCCGATCGGCGCCGAGCACGAGCTCACCGGCATGGTCGACGTCCTCCACAGGTGCGCGTACACGAGCCCGGAGGGCGCCAAGGAGGGCGAGCCCGGCCCGATCCCGGAGGACATGGCCGACCTCGCGGCGGAGTACCGCGAGAAGCTCCTCGACTCCGTCGTCGAGACGGACGAGGAGCTGATGGAGCGCTACCTCGACGGCCAGGAGCTGGGAGCCGAAGAGGTCGCCGCGGCGCTCAAGGCCGCCGTCACGAGGGGCGAGGTCTTCCCCGTGGCGTGCGGCGTCGCGACGAAGAACCTCGGGCCGCACGCGCTGCTCGACCTCCTCGTCGAGGGAGTGCCGTCGCCGGCGAAGACCGGCTCCCCGATCGACGTCGACGGGGCGGGCACCGCGCTCTTCGTGTTCAAGACCGTCGCCGACCCGTTCGCGGGACGCATCAACCTCTTCCGCGTGCTGAAGGGGACGGCCACCGCCGACACGACGCTCGTGAACCTGCGGGCCAAGGGGAAGGAGCGGATCGGCGCGCTCCTCGAGCTGCAGGGGAAGGAGCACAAGCCCGCGCTCGACTTCGGCGAGGGTGACCTCGGCGCCGTCGCGAAGTTGAAGGAGGTGCAGACGGGCGATCTCCTCGTCGACAAGGAGGTCGCGATCGAGGCGCCCGACTTCGGCTTCCCCGAGCCGGTCATGAGCTTCGCGATCACTCCCAAGGCGAAGGGGGACGAGGAGAAGATGGCGACCGCGATCCGCCGCCTCGCCGAGGAGGATCCGACGCTGCGCCTGCGGCGCGACCAGCAGACCGGGGAGGAGATCCTCTCCGGGATGAGCCAGATGCACGTCGAGGTCGCGCTCGAGCGCGCGAGGCGGCGCTTCGGCGTCGACATCGAGCTTCATCCGCCGCGGGTGCCGTACCGGGAGACGATCCGGAGGGAGGCGCGCGCGCACGCCCGCTACAAGAAGCAGACGGGCGGCCGCGGCCAGTTCGGCGACGCGACGATCGTCGTCTCGCCCTTCCCCGAGGGGGAGTACGAGTTCGTCGACAAGATCGTCGGCGGCGTCATCCCGCAGGGCTTCCGGCCCGCGGTCGACAAGGGCATCCAGGAGGCGATGCACCACGGCGAGCTCGCGGGCGCGCCGGTGCAGGGTGTCCGCGTCGAGCTCGTGGACGGCTCGTACCACACCGTCGACTCGTCGGAGATGGCCTTCAAGATCGCCGGCTCGATGGCCTGGAAGGACGCGTACCTGAACGCCGACCCCGTGCTCCTCGAGCCGATCATGGAGATCGAGGTGACCGTCCCGGACGACGCGGTGGGCGCCGTCAACGGCGACCTGAACTCGCGGCGCGGGAGGCTGCAGGGGATGGAGCCACTCGGCGGCCTGACGACGATCAAGGCCGAGGTGCCGATGGCCGAGCTCCTCACCTACTCGCAGTCGCTCACGTCGATGACCGGCGGGCGCGGCGACTACTCGATGCACTTCCTCCGCTACGAGGAGGTCCCGACGCACGTCGCGCAGAAGGTCATCGACGAGACGAAGCGCGAGCGCGAGGCCGCGAAGGCGTAGTCAGGTGACCGTCGCCCGCAGGTGACTGTCACCTGCTCGTGGGCTGTGGATAACGGCGCACGGCTGCTAGGGTCCGGGCCATGCGCGTGACGAAGGCGACGGTCATTCGCGCGTGCGCCGTCTGCGAGCGGACGTTGCTCCAGGGCGAGTACGCGGTTCGGTTCTCGCCCGACGGGGTCGAGTTCGTCGACGTCTGCCCGCTCTGCCAGGACGTCGCGCTCGAGTACGGGTGGGTGCGCGAAGGCGGCCCGATCTCGCCCGCGCTCTCCCCGCACGCGCGACGCAAGCGACCGCGCTGGGCACAGCTGCTCGGCGTGACGAACGCCGAGGCGGAGCCGGTCGTGCCGGAGCCGGTGCTGCGTCGGCTGTCGGACTCCGAGGCAGCGCTCGTCGAGGCCGCCGACCTCTTCAACGCGAGCCTCTTCCGGCGCACGATCGAGGGCGTCGCGAAGGCGCTCGGCGACCCCTTCGTGTCGATCGTCCCGCTCTCGGGCGTGAACAGCGAGCTCGTGCTCACCTTCGCCTGGGAGATCACCTGGTACCAGTACCGAGTGCTCCCCGAGGCTCCGCAGCCGATCCGGCTGGCGGACCGGGGCTCGGAGCTGTCCGAGATCGAGCCCGCGTTCACCGACTGGAACGCGCAGCTCGACGACAGCGGCCGGGTCGTCCCCTTGGTCGCGCGGTAGCTCTGCGCACGAAGGTCCGGCCGCCCCGTGCGGCGCCGTAGAATCGGGCGCATGGCGACGACGCTCAGGCAGTTCCAGAACCTCGTCGGCGGCGAGTGGGT
>DASSCD010000089.1:0-20254 GCA_035698005.1 Gaiellaceae bacterium
GCTCACCGTCGAGCTCGCGGAGGAGCGCGGCCAGGTCGTCGACGTCGACGGCTATCGGGCCGAGATGGAGCGGCATCGCGAGGTCTCGCGCGCCGGCGGCTCGGGTGAGCTGCAGCGCGCCGCGGAGTTCGCGCGCAGCGCGAGGTTCACGACCGAGTTCGTGGGCTATGCGAAGACCGACGTGCTGACGCAGCTCGGCGCGGTCGAGGAGCTCGAGGACGGGCTCTTCCTCGCGAAGCTCCGGGAGTCGCCGTTCTATCCGGCCGGCGGCGGTCAGGTGACGGACCAGGGGACGGTCGAGCTCGACGGCGACGCGTCCGTCAGGGCCGAGGTCGTCGAGGCGTACCGCTTCGACGACGACCAGGCGCTGCTCCTGCGCGGGACCGGTTTCGCAGCGGGCGACCGCGTGCGCGCGGTCGTGCCCTGGAGCGTGCGCTTCCCGACGATGGCGAACCACACCGGCACGCATCTGCTGCACCGCGCCCTCCGAGACGTCCTCGGGGAGCACGTGCGGCAGGCGGGCTCCGCGGTTCGCCCCGACAAGCTCCGCTTCGACTTCACCCACGAGCAGGCGCTCACCGCCGAGGAGCGCGAGGAGGTCGAGCGCCGCGTCAACGAGCAGGTCTTCGCCGGGCTGCCCGTGCACGTCTTCGAGACCCCGATCGACGAGGCCCGCAGGCTCGGAGCGACGATGCTCTTCGGCGAGAAGTACGGGGATGTCGTGCGGGTCGTCGAGATCCCGGGGTACTCGATCGAGCTGTGCGGAGGCACCCACGTCTCCTCGACCGCGCAGGTCGGCCCGTTCGTGATCCTCTCCGAGGGCTCGGTGGGGGCGGGTGTGCGGCGGATCGAGGCGATCACCTCCGGCGACGCGTGGGCCCTCCTCGACTCGCGCGCCCGCGAGCTCGACGGGCTCCGCTCGGAGCTCGAGCGCGTGCGCAAGGAGGCGAAGGCGCGGCCTGCGCCGACCGCGGCCGCGCAGACCGACGCCGAGGCCGAGGTGCGGGTCGAGAGCGGCGTCAACGTCATCGTCCAGACGGTCGAGGGCCTCGACGCCGATTCGCTCCTCGATCTCTCTGACCGCTTCAAGCAGCGGCACGCGCCGGCTGCGGTCGTCCTGGGCTCACGCGAGGACGGCAAGGTGCACCTCGTCGCGAACTTCGACGACGCCGTTGCCGCGCGCGTGAGCGCGGCAGACGTCGTGCGCCAGGCGGCGGCGATCGTGGGCGGAGGCGGTGGAGGCCGGCCGACGATGGCGCGCGCGGGCGGGAAGGACCCCGAGAAGCTCCCGGAGGCGCTCGCCGAGGCCGAGCGGGTGATCCTCGGCGCCCTGCAGTGAAGGTGCTCGCGCTCGACTACGGCGCCGCGCGCACCGGCGTCGCCGTCTCCGATGCAACCGGGCTCCTCGCGCGCCCGCTGACGGTCGTCGAGCGCGCCGCCTCGCCGACGGGCGTGACGCGCCTGCGAGATCTCGTCGACGAGCACGAGGTCGAGCTCGTCGTCGTGGGCCTGCCGCTCACGCTCCGCGGCGAGCACGGGCGCCAGGCAGGCGAGACAGAGGCGTTCGTGTCCTCGCTCCGCGCGGCCCTCGACGTCCCGGTGGAGACGTGGGACGAGCGCTTCACCACGGCCCTCGCGAACCAGGGTGGCTTCGGGTCGGCCCCGGAGGATGCGCGCGCGGCCGCACACCTGCTGCAGAGCTACCTCGCATGGGCGACCCGGACCTGAGCCGGTACGGCACGCGCCCGGGCGCCCGCCGCCTGTGGCTGCGCCGGGTGCTCGCGGCGGTCGCCGTGCTCGTCGTGCTCGGAGCCGCGGGCTGGGCGGGCGCCGCCCTGCTCCGGGATGACAGTGACCCGCCTCCTCCCACCGAGACCGCGCCTCCGCTCGCGCGGCTGCGCATCCTCTTTCCCGAAGGATTCACGCGCACCGAGATGGCCGACCGGGTCGCGGCCGTGCGCGAGATCGCGATCCGGAAGCGGAACGTCACGCCGAGGCTGACCCGGGCCGGCTACGTGGGGGCCACGGCCGCCTCGAAGCCGCCGCCGGAGTTCCGCAGGGACTGGGGAGGGAGGTCGATCGAGGGCTTCCTCTTCCCGGCGACGTACGAGTTCAGCCAGCACACGCCGTCGGCCGGGCTCGTCCGCGACCAGCTCGCGCACTTCCGGCGGCAGTGGCGCCGGCTCGACCTCCGGTATGCGCGCTCGAAGAACCTCACGCCGTACGACGTGCTGATCATCGCCTCGATGATCGAGAAAGAGGCCGTCGCGCCGGAGGAGCGGAAGCTCGTGGCCGCGGTGATCTACAACCGGCTCCGGCAGGGGATGCCGCTCGGGATCGACGCCACGATCCGCTACGGGCGCGACGTCCCCGGCACCGAGCCGCTGAAGCAGTCGGACATCGACAGCGACGACCCCTACAACACGCGGAAGCGGCTCGGCCTCCCGCCGACCCCGATCTCGAACCCGGGACTGGCAGCGCTGCAGGCGGCCGCGCACCCGGCGCGCGTCGACCACCTGTACTTCGTGCGGAAGCCGGACGGCGTGCACCACTTCTTCACGGCGAGCGTGTCGGAGTTCTGCACGAAGTCGCTCGAGTACGGCTTCGGCGGCTGCTGATCGCCCGGCGCGCTCAGGCGCCGTGCCCCTCGGGCTGGACCTGCGCGGAGGGCGTCGCCCGCGCCGTCCGGGGGGTCACCTTCCACTTGCGCTCGCCCATGAGCTCCTTCAGGTGCGCCGTCCGCGCGACGACGTTCTTGAACTCCGTGTACAGGAGCTGCGAGACGAGGCCGTAGACGAGGAACCAGCGACCGTGGCGGCGAAGGTCGGGCGTCGCGAGACGCCACGCGGTCCAGGCCTGGACGACGCCGGCGCTGAACGTAAACGCGGTGGTCACCAGGAACACCGGCACGACCCAGGAGATCGGCGGCGAGCCGCGCTGGAACCAGTAGAAGAGGATCGGGAAGATCTGGAGCGAGATCCAGGGATACACCTCGCGCCAGCCGAGCAGGTAGACGAGGCCGATGCGCTGCCTCACCGTGAGTCGCTCGTTGCGGAGGGCGGTCCGGAGATAGCGCCAAGACACCTGCGACCACCCCTGCGCCCACCGCAGGCGCTGTCCCCAGAGCGCACGCCAGCTCTCGGGAGAGAGCTCCGTCGACACGAGGCCGGGATCGGAGACGATGCGCCCTCCGTCCGCGAGGACGCGCATGGAGGAGTCGATGTCCTCGGTCAGCATGAACGACCGCAACCGCGTCTCCTTCAGCTTCGCGGTTCGCCAGTAGCCGTTCGAACCGCCGAAGATCCCGAAGCCGTGCACGCGAGCACGGCCCGGGTGGGCGACCCCGTAGATCGCCTCGAACTCGGACGCGACGAGCTTCTGCACGAAGCCGTCGGCACCGTTGCGCACGACGCAGTGTCCCTGCACGACGTCGACGCCGTTCGAGAGCCAGCGCCAGGCGCGACGGAACGACCCGGGGGCCGGATGGTGATCGGCGTCGAACACGGCGACGAACGTGCCGGTGACACGCGTGAGCGCGGCGTTGACGTTCTGAGCCTTCGAGGTGCTCCAGTCGACACGCATGGGCAGGAAGCGCGGGTCGCGCTCGGCGATCGCGCGCAGCTCGTCCTCGACCGGCAGATCGTCGGGCGTGTTGTAGGCGAGGATGACCTGGAGCTGGTTGTAGTCCTGCCGGAGGAACGCCTCGACCGTCTCGACGACCGTGTCCGCCTCGTTCGGCAGGTACGCCGCGATGATCGCGCTCGCGGGCGGGTACCGGCCCCGAGCCTCTTCCGGCGGCCGCGACGGGCGATACGCGGCGATGCACTCGACCCAGATCGCCGCCGCGGTGAAGACGAGCGCACCCACGACGAAGAGGTAGGCCGTGCTGGTGATGTCGAGCCCGGCGTGATCGAGCGCCCAGTACGCGAAGAGGGGGACGCCCAGGCACGCGGTCTGCTGACCGAGGACTTGGAACAGCGTCCGGCGGCGGTCCAGCCACCTGCGCAGGCGCCCGCGGCGCGACCTCACGTCCAGGCTCTTTCGCCAGGGCTTCACCTGCAGGTCGAGCTGCTCCTCGGCATGGATCGTCGCGGTGAGGGCGCGGGACTCGATCTCACTCGGATCGACTCCGGGCTCCAGCGCGGCGACTCCCAGCGCAGGGGTGAGCCGCACGGGCGAGCCGTCGACCCGGAACGCCCGCGCGTGCACACGGCCGACGAGTCGGTTCAGGAGCGTCTGCGCCGCGCGCGCCGTCGTGTCGGGCAGGAGCAGCGCCAGCTGCCCGTCCGAGACTCCGACCTCGTCGAGCGCTCGCACGTCCGCCTGGACGAGCGCGACGACGTCCGCGAGCAGCATGTCGTGCGCCCGCTGGCCGAGTCGGGCCCTGATCTCGGGCAGCTCGTGCAGCGTGAGATACGCGAGACAGGCCGGGCGGTTCAGCTGCCGAGCCCGCTCCGACTCGCGCTGCAGGAGCAGCGCAAAGCTCTCCTCGGTGAGCGCGCCGGTCGCGGGGTCGCGCAGCAGGTCGGCCCGCGAGACGGCCCGGCGATCGAGCCGGGCGCGCATCCGGGCGGCGAGCTCGCCGGGTTGCGCCGAGTAGGGCACGACGTCGTCGGCGCCGCGTTCGAACGCCTCGAACATCGCGGCGGGGTTGTCGGCCGGCGTCAGGACGATGGCGGGCAGCGAGTCCCAGCGCTCCTCGTCGCGGATCCGCTCGAGGAGCTCGAGCCCCTCGACGTCACCGGGAAGGAGGACGAGATCCGGCGGGAGGCCCCGCACGTGGTCGAGTGTCTCGGGGAGGCTCGCCGTCTCGACCAGGTCGTACCCGGCTTCGTGCACGGTCGCGGCGACGAGCCGCCATGCCGGCTCGGATCGGCCGAGCAGGAGGACCGTTGCCTGCCGGTACGGAGGGTTGCTCCCGCTCCGGTGTCGGTCCGCGCCTCGGCGGAAGGCCGCAGACTCCGTCATGAGGAAACCTATCGGTGTCCTCCGGGGCAACCGTTAGCGCTCGGCAATGCGGAGCCGAATGGCTGCCCGCCGAGCGAAGCGGGCGATACTCCCGCATGTGAGCGGGATCTCGGGCGGGACGCGCCTCGTCGGCATCCTCGGCTGGCCCGTCGAGCACTCGCTCTCGCCCCGGATGCAGAACGCAGCCTTCGCCGCGCTCGACCTGGACTGGGCGTACGTACCGCTGCCGACGCCGCCCGACCGCCTCGCCGACGCGCTCGAGGGTCTCGCCGCGCTCGGCTTCGTCGGCGCGAACGTGACGAGCCCGCACAAACACGCGGCTGCCCGCCTGTGCGCCCCTGGCGGCCCGCTGTCCGTCAACACCCTGCTCGTGCGAGACGGCAGGGTAGAGGGAGCCTCGACGGACGCGGCGATCCTCGCCGGGCTCACGGTGGAACGACCGGTCGTCCTCGGAGACGGCGGCGCGGCCACGGCCTTCGTCCAGGCGCTCCCGCACGCGCGCCGGTTCTCGCGGCGGACCGACTGGCCACCGGTCGTCGACGGCGCGGATCTCGTCGTCAACGCGACCTCGGAGCGCGACGAGGTCCTCGTCGAGCTCGACGCGGCCCAGGTGCTCGTCGACCTCCCGTACCCGGAGACCGCGACGGCGGAGGCGGCGCGGCGGGCGGGAGCGCGTGTCGTCGGCGGGCTCGAGGTGCTCGTCGCCCAGGGTGCCGCGTCGTTCGAGCTCTGGACCGGCCGCCCCGCACCGGTCGAGGCGATGCGGGCGGCACTGTCTCTAGGCTTGCCTCCTTGACGCTCGAGCTCGTCACCGCGGGCGAGTCCCACGGCCCGGGACTCGTCGCCGTCGTCGTCGGGCTGCCCGCGGGACTGCGGATCGATCGCGCCGAGATCGACGAGGACCTCCGGCGCCGGCGGGCGGGCTACGGCCGGAGCCCGAGGCAGAAGCTGGAGCAGGACGAGGTCGAGGTGCTCGCCGGGCTGCGCCACGGCGTCACGCTCGGCTCTCCGCTGGCGCTCGTGATCGCGAACCGCGACCATGCGAGCTGGGCCTGGGGGATGAGCCCCTGGCCTCCCGAGGGCGAGCCGACGGGAAAGGGTGCGTCCGCCGTCACGCTTCCGCGCCCGGGGCATGCGGACCTCGCCGGTGCGCTCAAGTATGGCCACGAGGACGTCCGGAACGCGTTCGAGCGCGCGAGCGCGCGCCATACCGCCGCGCACGTGGCCGCCGGATCCGTCGCGAAGGCGCTTCTGCGGGAGCTCGGGATCTCCGTCGCGGGCCGCGTCCTCGAGATCGGCGCCGAGGCATCACCCTCGGCGTGGGAAGCGGCAACGGAGGCTGCCCGCAGGGACCGTGACACGCTCGGCGGGATCGTCGAGGTCGTCGCCGAGGGCGTCCCCCCCGGCCTCGGCTCGTACGCGGAGAAGGAGCAGCGGCTCGACGCCCGGCTCGGGGCTGCGCTGATGGGGATCCAGGCGGTGAAGGGCGTGGAGCTCGGCGACGGGTTCGCGCTCGCGCGGCTGCGAGGCTCGGAGGCGCACGACGAGATCGACGTCGGGCGGCGCCGCCTCACGAACCGCGCAGGCGGGATCGAGGGCGGCGTCACGAACGGGGAGCCCGTCGTCGCACGCGCTGCGATGAAGCCGCTGCCGACGCTGATGCGCCCCCTCGGCTCGGTCGACCTCGCGACGGGGGAGCCCGGCCAGGCGCTCGTCGAGCGCAGCGACGTCCAGGCGGTCGAGGCGCTCGCCGTCGTCGCCGAGACCGCAGTCGCGTGGGAGCTCGCGCGGGCGGCGCGCGAGAAGTTCGGCGGCGACGCGCTCGGCGACCTCGTCGCGGCGCACGCGGCCTACCTGGAGCGGATCCGCTGGCACACGCGCTAGACCGGCACGTCGCCCTCATCGGCTTCATGGGCGCGGGCAAGACGACACTCGGCGAGGAGGCCGCCCGTCGGCTGGGGAGGCCGTTCCGCGACGTCGACGCCGAGCTCGAGCGGGACCACGGCCCGATTGCAGAGCTCTTCGACAGGCGCGGGGAGGCGGCGTTTCGCGAGCTCGAGGCCGACGCGGTCGTACGCGCGTGCAGCGGCGGCGAGCCGAGCGTCGTCGCGCTCGGTGGAGGCGCGGTCGAGACCCCCGGGCTCATGGAGGACCTCGACGCGCTCGTCGTCCACGTCGAGGTCGACGTCGACACGGCCTGGGAGCGCGTGCGCGGCAGCGGCCGGCCTCTCGCCCGGGACGAGGACGGCTTCCGTCGTCTGCACGAGCTGAGACGGCCGCGGTACGAGGCCGTCGCGGACGCGCGCGCGAGTGATGCCGAGGGCGTCGTCCTCGCGGCGGCGGGGATCCGCATCGCCTCGCACCGCGACGCGCGCGGCGACGCCCTCGTCGCGGACGAGACCGTCGCGAACCTCCACGGGATCGAGGCGACGCTCCGGGTCCCGGGTGGGGAGACGGCGAAGACCGTGTCGGAGGCCGAGCGGCTTTGGCGATCGCTGCGGATCGACCGCGAGGGGACGATCGTCGCCGTCGGGGGCGGCTCGACGACCGACCTCGTCGGCTTCGTCGCGGCGACGCACCTCCGCGGGGTCGCCTGGCACGCCGTTCCCTCGACCCTGGTCGGGCAGGTGGACGCGGCGATCGGCGGCAAGACGGCGATCGACCTCCCGGAGGGGAAGAACCTCGTGGGGGCGTTCCACTGGCCGGCCGAGACGACGGTCGACCCCGCGCTGCTCGACACGCTGCCCGAGGAGCAGCTCGCGAACGGGCTCGCCGAGGTCGTGAAGACCGGGCTGCTCGCGGGGGAGCCGCTCTGGGAGCTCACCCGGGAGGAGCAGGTACGGCGCTGCGCGGCGTTCAAGGCCGCGATCTGCCTGCGCGACCCCCTCGATCGCGGGGAGCGCGCGCAGCTGAACCTCGGTCACACGTTCGCCCATGCCCTCGAGGCCGCGGCGGGGTACGGGCTCGCGCACGGCACTGCCGTCGCGCTCGGCCTCCTCGCCGCGCTGCGCCTCTCCGGCCTCGAGGAGCAGGCACGCACCGTCGACGGACTGCTGCGCCCGTCGCGCGCGCACGTCGACCGGGAGGTCGCCTGGGCGGCGCTCGCGCGGGACAAGAAGGCCGTCGACGGACGGCCGCGGCTCGTGCTGCTGGACGCTCCCGGTAGCCCACGCGTCGGCGTCGAGCTCCCGGCGGACGACGTCCGCGCGGCCCTCGACGCGCTGATCGAATAGGGTCGGGCGCGTGCGGATCGTCGTCCTGAACGGCGTCAACCTCGACGTGCTCGGCCGCCGCGATCCGGAGACCTACGGGGGCCTGACGCTCTCGGAGCTCGAGACCACGATCTACGACTGGGCCGCCGCGCTCGGCTGCACCGTTCGCTGCCGGCAGACCAACCACGAGGGCGAGTTCGTCGACTGGTGCCACGATGCGCTCGACTGGGCCGACGGCGTCGTCGCGAACCCGAGTGCCTGGACGCACTACTCGTGGGCGATCCGCGACGCGGTCGAGCTCTTCACCGTCCCGTTCGTCGAAGTCCACCTCTCGGACGTGGACGCGCGCGAGGAGTGGCGGCGATTCTCGGTGCTCGACGGGCTCGCTGCCGCCCGCTTCGTCGGGAAGGGCCCCGAGGGCTACCGCGAGGCGCTGGAGTTCCTCGTGCAGGGTGCCGCATGACCCGGATCGAGCGGCTCGCGGCGCTGCTCGAGGAGCCGCTCCTCGTCGCGGGGCCGCCGTACGTCCTCGGAGGGCAGGCGAACGTGCGCTACCTGACGGGCCTTGCGAGCTCGAACGCAGCCGTGCTCGTCGAGCCGGACGCGACCGCGACGGTCTTCACCGACTTCCGCTACGCCTCGCGTGCGCGCGACATCGCAGGCGCGGAGCTCGTCGAGTCGGCGCGCCACCTGCTCCCCTCCATCGGCGCGCACCTCGCCGGGCGCCGGATCGCCTTCGAGGAGCAGCACCTGCCGTACGAGGGGTATCGCGCGCTCGCCGAGGCAGGGGTCGATGCCGTCCCGACGAGCGGGCTGGTCGAGTCCCTGCGGGCCGTGAAGGACGCCGACGAGGTCGCGAGCATGCGCCGCGCGGGAGCGCTCTCCGACGAGGTGTTCGCCGCCCTCGCGGAGGAGCGGTTCTCGGGGCGCACCGAGCGCGAGCTCGTCTGGTGGGTCGAGCGGAGCTTCCGCGAAGGCGACGCCGACGGGGTCTCGTTCCCGACCGTCGTCGCCGCCGGCGAGACGGGCACCTCCCCGCACGCCGTCCCGGGAGACCAGCCGATCGAGCCGGGCGTCCTCGTCACGATCGACGCCGGCTGCGTCGTCGAGGGGTACTGCTCCGACTGCACGAGGACGTTCGCGGTCGGCCAGATCCCGGAGCGGCTCGCGGAGCTCCACGCTCTCTGCCTCGAGGCGCAACTCGCCGGCCTCGAGGCGGTCGGGCCGGGGGTGCACGGTCGCGACGCGGACGCGGCCTCGCGGTCGGTGATCGAGGCGGCGGGGCTCGGCGAGGCCTTCGGCCACGGGCTCGGCCACGGCGTCGGCCTGCAGATCCACGAGGGCCCGGTCCTCCGGCCGGAGTCGACGGACGTCCTCGAGCCCGGGAACGTCGTGTCGGTCGAGCCCGGCATCTACCTCCCGGGCGAGGGCGGGGTGCGGATCGAGGATCTGGTCCTCGTGACAGCCGACGGCCGCGAGCGGTTGACACGGTTCTCGAAGGAGCTCCTGACAGTAGAGTGACCGCCGCCATGGCGGAGACGGTCTCCACGAACCAGTTCCGGAACGGCATGCACATCCAGGTCGACGGCGACGTCTGGCGCATCGTCGAGTTCCAGCACGTGAAGCCGGGCAAGGGCGGCGCGTTCGTGCGGACGAAGCTGAAGGCGCTCGAGTCGGGCGCGGTCGTCGACCGGACCTTCCGCGCGGGCGAGAAGTTCTCCCGCATCCACACGGAGGTCAAGTCCGTCCAGTTCCTGTACGACGACGGCTCGGAGGCGCACTTCATGGACGAGGAGTCGTTCGAGCAGTTCGGCCTCCCGCACGCCGACGTCGCGGAGGCGCTCGCGTACCTCGTGCCCTCGAGCTCGGTGCAGATGCTCGCGGTCGACGGGAAGCCGGCCGGGATCCAGCTGCCCTCCTCGGTCGAGCTGACCGTGACCCAGACCGAGCCTGCCGTGCGCGGCGACACGGTCACCAACGTGACGAAGCCGGCGACGCTGGAGACGGGAGCGGTCGTCCAGGTCCCGCTCTTCGTCGACCGCGGCGAGCGCGTGAAGGTCGACCCGCGCGAGGGCCGCTACATCTCGCGCGCGTAGGCGCACGGCGCGTCGTGACGCGTCTTCCGGGCGCTCGCTAAGGTCCGGCCGTGCCGAAGCTCGTCGACACGACGATCAGGCTCCTGTCGCAGGAGCCGCTGGCCGGGCGTCTCCCGACCGCCGAGATCCTGCGGGTCGCGGAGATCCTCGACCAGGCGGGGTTCGCCTGCCTCGAGATCTCCGGTGGCGGCGTCTTCGACGCGACCGTCCGGCGCCGGGTCGAGAGCCCCTGGGAGCGCGTGCGGGCGATCAAGGCCCGCGTCTCGACGCCGCTCGGGATCGCGCTCCGCGGCCGCTTCCTCGTCGGCTCGAGCCCGGTCAGCGGCGACATCGTCACCCGCTTCGTCGCCTCGGCTGCCGCCAACGGCGTCGAGGTGTTTCGGCTCCACGACCCCCTGAACGACGTCTCCAACCTGCGCGAGGCGGGCGCTGCGATCACGAGCGCGGGCGGCGCCTTCCACGCGGGGCTCGTCTACAGCCCGGGGCGCACGAGCGAGACGGAGACGCTCGTGGAGCAGGCGCGGAAGCTTCCCGAGCTCGGCGCGACGCGCGTCATCGTCAACGACCCGACCGGAGCGATCGTGCCGCACCGTGCGGAGGAGCTCGTCGGCCTCATCGGGGAGGCGAGCGGTCTCCCCGTCGGCTTCTACGTGCAGGGCGCGACCGGCATGGGCCTCGCCTCGGCGCTCGCCGCCGTCGCCGCCGGGGCCGACCTCGTCGCGACCACTGTGTACCCGCTCGCGCTCACGCTCCACCGGGTCTCGGGCGAGTCGCTCGCCGAGGCGCTCGAGGGACTGGGCCGTGCCGCCGGCCTGGAGCCGGAGCGGCTGTGGGAGGCGGCGGACCTGATCGACGAGTACATCGGTGACGAGCCCGTGTCCCAGGTGGCTCCGCGCATCGCGGTGCGCGCCGCCGAGTACGACCTTCCCACCGGGCTGGTCGCCGCCCTCGACGTCCACCTGCGCGCGAACGCCGCCGCCGACCGGCTGCTCGAGGTGCTCGAAGAGGTCGGGCGCGTGCGCGCGGAGGCAGGCTGGCCGCCGCTCGCTGCGCCGATCGGTCAGATCCTCGCGTCGCAGGCGCTCCTGCACGTGCTCGAGGCGCGGCGCTACGGGACCGTCGTCGACGAGTTCCGGGCGCTCGTGCAGGGTGAGTACGGCCAGACGCCGGAGCCCGTCGACAAGACGGTCGAGCGCGCAGTCGAGCTCCTCGCCCCGCGCGCGGCGCTCGTCGACGACCCGCCGACCGCCGAGGACGTGCGCGTGCGCGCCGAAGGACTCGCGGCGAGCGAGGAGGAGCTCGTCCTGCTCGCGATGTTCGGCAGCGACGCCGAGGAGCTGCTGCGCAAGATCCGCGCGCGACACTCCCGCGACAGCGTCCTCATCGCCGAGGACGCGGACGCGGAGCGCGCGGAGCGGATCCGGGAGCTGGTCGAGATCGTGCAGGAGAGCGGCGTGGGCGAGATCGAGATCGAGGACGAGGGGATGCGCGTCTCCGTGCGCCGGGCGGACGAGCCGACGCTCGGGGGGCTCACACCCGGGGCGTTGACGGTCGAAGCGGCCGACGCATCCCCGGCCGTCCCGTCGGACTCGGCTGCGGACAACGGGACGATGCGCGTGGAATCGCCGATGGTCGGGGTCTTCTACCGTGGGCCGAACCCCGGCGCGCCCGCGTTCGTGGACGTGGGGGACACGATCGTCCCGGGCCAGACGCTCTGTCTGCTCGAGGCGATGAAGCTCTTCAACGAGCTGAAGGCCGAGGTGGCCGGGATCGTGCGCGCGATTCACGTCGACAACGCGCAGCCGGTCGAGTACGGGCAGCTCCTGTTCGAGATCGACCCGGTGCTCGCCCCGCCGGCGGTCTAGGAGGGATGTGCTGCCTCAGGCGATGTCCTCCCCGTCCCTGACCGGCTGCAAAGCGTCGCCTGGCGGCGTCCTCGGTCGCGCCCATATGTCCAATATGGGCGCTCCCTGCGTCCTTGCCAGGCTCGCTTTTCGCGCGGCAGGGACGAGGCCACATCACCTGAGGCAGCACTGATGTTCTCGCGGGTCCTCGTCGCGAACCGGGGCGAGATCGCTGTCCGCGTGATCCGCGCATTGCACGAGCTCGGGGTCGAGGCCGTCGCCGTCTACTCGACCGCCGACCGCGACGCGCTCCACGTCGCGCTCGCCGACCACTCCGTCTGCATCGGCCCGCCTTCCGCCGGCGAGAGCTACCTGAGCATCCCCGCGATCGTCGCCGCCGCCGAGACGACGGGGTGCGAGGCCGTGCACCCCGGGTACGGGTTCCTCGCGGAGAATCCGGCCTTCGTCCGTGCCTGCGAGGACTCGGACGTCGTCTTCGTCGGGCCTCCGGCAGAGGTCATGGAGCGGATGGGGGACAAGATTCTCGCGAAGCGGGAGCTTGGCGCCGCCGGAGTGCCGCTCGTCCCGGGCAGCAACGGCGCCGCGACCGTCGAGGAGGCACGCGCGGCCGCGGTCGAGGCCGGCTTCCCGGTCCTGCTGAAGGCGAGAGCCGGAGGCGGGGGGAAGGGAATGCGCGTCGTCGCCTCCGAGGACGAGCTCGAGAACGCGTACGCCGCTGCCGCGCGCGAGGCGGACGGCGCCTTCGGGGACGGGGCGCTCTACGTCGAGAAGGTCGTCGCTCCCGCGCGACACGTGGAGATCCAGGTGCTGTGCGACGCCGACGGAGCCGTGCTCACGCTCGGCGAGCGGGAGTGCTCGATCCAGCGCCGCCACCAGAAGCTGGTCGAGGAGTCGCCCTCACCGGCACTCGACGCGGGCACACGTGAGGAGATGGAGAGCGGCGTCGAGCGAGCCTGCCTCGCGATCGGCTACCGGAACGCAGGCACGTTCGAGTTCCTGCTCGGCCCCGACGGCAGCTTCTACTTCATCGAGGTGAACTGCCGCCTTCAGGTGGAGCACCCGGTGACCGAGGTCGTCACCGGCATCGACATCGTCCGCGAGCAGCTGCGCATCGCCGCCGGCGAGCCCCTCGAGCTCACGGGGCGCGCGCCGCGCCGCGGGCACGCGATCGAGGTGCGGATCAACGCCGAGGACCCGACTCGCGAGTTCGCGCCCGGCCCCGGCACCGTCCGGGCGTTCAGGCCGCCGCTCGGGCCCGGGGTGCGGGTCGACACCGCGATCGTGGACGGCTGCACGATCCCGCCCTACTACGACTCGCTCGTTGCGAAGCTGATCGTGTGGGACGACACGAGACCCGCGGCGGTCGCGCGCGCGGTCCGCGCCCTCGCCGAGCTCGGTGTGGACGGGATCCCGACGACCCGCGAGCTCGCGCTCGACGTGCTCCGCTCGCCCGAGTTCGCGAGTGGCGACTACTCGACCTCGACCCTCGCCGAGCTCGCCGGCCGCGTGCCGTCGCTGACGGCATGAGCCCCGTCGGCCGTCGAGCCGGACGCCGCCAGGCACTCTTCCTCCTCTACCAGTGGGACCTGACCGGACAGCCGCTCGCCTCGCTGTACGAGGGCGAGCCGGACGCGTTCGCCTCGGGCCTCGCCGAGGCCGTCGCCGCGCGCGCCGCGGAGCTCGACCGCAGGATCACGGCGACCTCGGACGACTGGCCCGCCGACCGCCTGGGTACGCTCGAGCGGAACATCCTGCGTATCGGCGTCTACGAGCTCGAGGAGGGGAGCGTGCCGCGCGAGGTCGCGATCAACGAGGCCGTCGTCCTGGCGAAGCGGTACGCGTCCGAGGACGCGGCACGGCTCGTCAACGGGATCCTCGGCCGCGTCGCGCGCGACGAGGAGGCCGCGTGACGCAGGCGGACGAGCACCTTGCCCGCGCGGAGGAGCTCCTCGGGCGTCTCGACGAGCGACGGAGCGAGCTCGAGCGCCTCGCGGGAGCGGACGAGGTGGACGGCGAGGCCGCCGTCGACGTCATCGGCGAGCTCGCGGAGATCGCGAAGGAGATCGAGTCGGAGCTGAACCGCGCGCGGGCGCTCGCCGATGCGGAGTCCTGAGGAGCTGCGCGAGGCGATCGAGGGGCACCTCGCGACGCTCGAGCTCGCGCCGGACCTGGACGGGCTCGAGGAGCCGATGCGGTACGCGCTCGACCCCGGCGGCAAGCGCATCAGGCCCATCCTCTGCCTCGCCGTCGCGGAGAGCGCGGGCGGGACCGTCGAGGAGGCGCTCCCGGCCGCCGCCGCCGTCGAGCTCGTGCACGCGTTCTCGCTCGTCCACGACGACCTGCCTGCGCTCGACGACGACGACGAGCGGCGCGGCCGACCGAGCGCGCACGTCGCGTACGGCGAGGGCGTCGCGCTGCTCGCGGGGGACGCGCTGCTGGCCGAGGCTCTCCGCCTCGC
This sequence comes from Gaiellaceae bacterium, assembly GCA_035698005.1. Taxonomy (GTDB): domain Bacteria; phylum Actinomycetota; class Thermoleophilia; order Gaiellales; family Gaiellaceae; genus GMQP-bins7. The sequence goes on from DASSCD010000089.1 coordinate 14,600, forward strand.
CCTGGGCTACGACGACCCGCGTCTCGCACGGGAGCTCGCGGAGGCGACGCTCGGCATGATCGCGGGCCAGTTCCGCGACGTCACGGGCGAGGACGCGGACCTGCTCGCGCTCCATGCCCTGAAGACCGGCAGGCTGTTCGGCGCGGCGGTGGGCCTCGGCCTCCGGGCGGCCGGCGTCCCGGACGGCGAGCAGGCGCCGTGGCGCGCGTTCGGGGAGGAGCTGGGGCTGCTGTTCCAGGTCGTGGACGACCTCCTGGACGCCGACGGCGTCGTCGAGCGGCTGGGCGCAGACGCTGCGCGGGAGCTTGCGGACGAGGCGGCAGCGCGCGCCCGCGACCGCCTCGCGGACGTGCCCGCGGACACGTCCGTGCTGCTCGAGCTCGTCGACGGGCTCGCGGTCCGAACGAGCTAACCCGGTAGCGGGTCGACACCGCCGCGGGTCCGGGTAGGATCCGACGCCTCACGAACAGCCAGGGCCGCGTGGCCGCCCGGCGATCTCGCCCGACCTTGCGCACGCGGACCGCAGTTCCCTCCTCATGGTTTCCCGTCTCCGCAGACCCCTGCTCGTGCTCGCACTCGCGGCCGCAGCCGCGACCGCGGTCGTCGCAGTCGTCGCCCACCATCCGCAGAGCGCGAACGCGGAGCCCGTCAGGGCAATTGTGGTGGACCTGCCGCCGCGGCCGGTCGTGCGCACGCCGAAGCCGACGAAAGGCGAGCGCGCCGCGCGCATCGCCCTCCGCGCGCTCGGGATCCCGTACCGCTGGGGAGGGGAGTCGCCTGCGAGCGGGTTCGACTGCTCCGGCCTCGTGCGCTGGGCGTACCTCGGCGTCGGCGTCGACCTGCCGCACAGCTCGTACGCGCTGTACGGCGAGGGGCGCCGCGTGTCGCGGGCCAGGATGGCGGCGGGCGACGTCCTCTTCTTCGAGGGGCTGGGGCACGTCGGCCTGTACCTCGGCAAGGGGCGCATGGTGCACGCGCCGCAGACCGGGAGGAACGTCGAGATCGTGCGGCTCGCCCGTTCGAACTACGGGCGTCGTCTCATCGGCGCGCGCCGCGTGGCCGCGCAGTAGCGGTACGGCCTCGTCCTCGAGGACGAGGAGCACGTCGTCCTCGCTGACGATGACGGTGGCACACAGACGGGTTACGGTGGCTCCGTGAACCGCATACGCGAGCTCTGGAGCACGGACCGGGGACGGCTCGCCCACTACGTCGTCGCCGTGTCGCTCGCCATCTTCCTCGTGGCCGAGCTGGCGGCCATGGACTCCGACGATCGTGCCCTGCTCGTCCTCTGCGGCCTCGTTGGCGCGGTCGGCCTCCTGCTCACGCGCGACTATCCCCTCGCCGGGCCGGTGATCGCGACGCTCGCCGTCGCCGCGACACTCCTGTTCGAGCCGGAGCGCATGCGGGATGCGGACACCCTCTTCCTCGTCGTCGTCATCTTCCTCCCCTGGTGTCTCGGCACCTACAACCCACGGCCACGCGCGATCGCCGGCCTCGTGTTCATGGAGGCCGCCGGGGTATGGGCGAACACCCGCATGGCCGAGTCGCCGGCGGACTACGTCTGGATCGGCGCCTTCATGGCCGTCGCCTGGACGACGGGGGTCGTCGTCAGCCGCCAGACAGCGCACGCGCGCGAGCTCGCCAACCGTGCCCTCCAGCTCGAGACCGAGCAGCTCGCCGCCGCCGACCGCGCCGTGGCCGAGGAGCGCCAGCGGATCGCGCGCGAGCTGCACGACGTGATCGCGCACTCCGTTTCCGTCATGACCGTCCAGGCCGGTGCCGTGCGGCGCCTGCTCCTCCCGGACCAGGTGAGGGAGCGTCAGGCCCTCGAGTCGGTGGAGGTGACGGGCCGGGAGGCGCTCACCGAGATGCGCAGGCTGGTCGGGCTCCTCCGCGACCGCGGATCGATGCCTGAGTTCGCGCCGCAGCCGGGGCTGGGCACGATCGACTCGCTGCTCGACGGCGTCCGTGCGGCCGGCCTCCCGGTCGAGCTCGAGATCGACGGCCAGCCACGCGATCTGAAGGCAGGCGTCGACCTCGCCGCCTACCGCGTCGTCCAGGAGGCGCTGACGAACGCGCTCAAGTACGCGGGGCCGGCGCACGCGTGGGTCGCCGTGCACTGGGAGGACGACGCGCTCGAGCTCGAGATCGCGAACGACGGCGTCAGCGACGGCGCCCCGAGCGACGGCGGGCACGGCCTCGCCGGGATGCGCGAGCGCGTCTCCCTGTACGGGGGCGTCATCGAGAGCGGCCCCCGCGACGGCGGCGGCTACGTCGTCCGCGCGCGGCTCCCGCTCGAGGAGGCGGCCTGATGATCCGCGTGCTCATCGTCGACGACCAGTCCCTCGTACGTGCGGGGTTTCGCATGATCCTCGAGGCCGAGGGCGACGTCGAGGTCGTCGGCGAGGCCTCGGACGGCGCGGAGGCGATCGAGGCCGCGGCCGAGCACTCGCCCGACGTCATCCTCATGGACGTCCGCATGCCGAACGTCGACGGCTTGGAGGCGACCCGCCGCCTGCTCGAGGGCAAGTCCGAGGGCCCGCGGATCCTGATCCTGACGACGTTCGACCTCGATGAGTACGTGTGGGAGGCACTGCACGCAGGGGCGAGCGGCTTCCTGCTGAAGGACACCCCGCCCGAGCAGCTCGTCGACGCCATCCGGGTCGTCGCGTCGGGTGACGCGCTGCTCGCACCGACGATCACCCGTCGCGTCATCGAGGAGTTCGTGAGTAGGCCGCCCGCGTCGGCGCGCAGGCAGGCCCCCGGTCTCGACGAGCTGACCGCGCGCGAGCTGGAGATGCTGCGCTACGTCGCCCGCGGGCTCTCGAACGCGGAGATCGCGGAGGCGGCGTTCGTCTCCGAGACGACCGTGAAGACGCACGTCGCGCACATCCTGATGAAGCTCCGGCTGCGCGACCGCGTGCAGGCGGTCGTGTACGCGTACGAGCACGGCATCGTCGCGCCGGGCGACACCGGCTAGATGGTCGATGCCACGAGACCGCCGGCTCCGGGGCGCGAGCTGGCCGCTCCGGGGCGCGACGGGGAAGCGGTGCCGCGGCTGGACGCCTCGGTGCCGCTTCCCCGTCGCGAAGCGCATGCCCGAGGCCAGGCCGCTACGCGGCCTGCCTCCGGGCGGGAGGAGCGGCCCGGACGCGTCAGATCGCGCATCCGGACGCGCGAGATCGTGGCATCGATCATCTAGCCTCGCCTCATGCGCAAGCGGCTCGACGTCGTCCTCGTGGAGCGAGGGCTCGCGGAGACGCGGAGCCAGGCGCAGGCGCTCGTGCTCGCGGGGCTGGTCCCCGGGTACGAGAAGCCCGGGCAACAGGTCGACGAGGACGCGGAGCTCGCGGTCGAGCGCCCGCCGCGGTTCGTCTCGCGCGGCGGCGAGAAGCTCGCCAACGCGCTCGCTGCGCTCGACGTCGATCCGGCGGGCCGCGACTGCGCCGACGTGGGCGCATCGACGGGCGGCTTCACCGACTGCCTTCTGCAGGCCGGCGCTGCCCGCGTGATCGCGATCGACGTGGGTTACGGCCAGCTGCATCCGCGGCTGCGCTCGGACCCTCGCGTCTCCGTGCTCGAGCGCGTCAACGCACGCGAGCTCGCGGAGCTCCTGTTCGCGCCCGACTTCGTCGTGTGCGACGTCTCGTTCATCAGCGTGACGAAGGCGCTCCCGCCCGTGCTCGCCCTCGCCCGGCCCGGCTGGGAGGCACTCGTGCTCGTGAAGCCGCAGTTCGAGGCGAGTCGCTCCGAGGTCGGAAAGGGCGTCGTCCGCGACCCTGCAGTGCAGCGCCGGGTCGTCCGGGGCGTCGTCGACGCGGCGCACGAGTGGGGTGGAGTCGCCGCCGGTGTCGTAGACTCGGGTCTGCCCGGTCCCAAGGGAAATCGGGAGTTCTTCGTCCATCTCGTCGACCGACCGGACCCTCCGAGCCCCGATGACATCGACCGCTGGATCCACGACGCCGTCGGTGCCTGACCCTGCCGTGACGCGGGCGGCGGTCGTCACGCACGGGAAGACCGGGCAGATCGGGGCCGGGCTCGCGCGCCTGCAGGCGGTCGCCTCCGAGCACGCCGTCGAGCTCCTCTTCTCGCCCGAGGAGTCGGAGAAGCACGCGCTCGACCGGACCTTGGATCCGACCAGCGCGGACATCGCGGTCGTCCTGGGCGGCGACGGGACGATGCTGCGCGCGCTGACCCGCTTCCTCGGGACCGGCGTCCCGGTGATCGGCGTCAATTTCGGCCGCGTGGGCTTCCTCAGCTCGATGGGACGGCGCGACCTGGAGGCGGGGCTCGCCCGCGTCTTCGCCGGCGAGTACGAGGTCGTCGAGCTGCCGACGCTCGAGCTCGAGCACCCGGACGGCCGCGAGGTCGCCGTCAACGACGTCGTCGTCGCCAGCGGCTCGCTCGGGCGGATGATCGAGCTCGAGCTCGCGGTCGGCGGGGAGGAGCTCGGACGGCAGCCGTGCGACGGGATCATCTGCGCGACGCCATCCGGGTCGACCGCCTACAACCTCTCGAACGGCGGCCCGGTGCTCATGTGGGGGCTCGAGGCGATGGCGCTCACGTACGTCGCGGCGCACTCGCTGCACGCGCGCCCGCTCGTCGTGCCGCCCGCCTCCGATGTGATCGTGTGGAACCGGAGCGCCGACGTCGAGGCCGGCGTCCTCGCCGACGGCCATCGGGTCGCGAGCCTCCGGAAGGCCGACCGGGCGGTCGTCCGGATCGGCGCCCAGCGCTCACTGCTCGCGACGCTCCCCGAGGCGACGTTCGTGCGGCGCTACCGCCAGAGCTTCGCCTCCTGAGAAGCCGGCGACGGCCGTACGCCTCAGCGACGCGCGACGAGCGCGTAGTCCTGCGGGCCGAACACGATCTCGTTCAGGCGCGCGACGTTGGCCGCGAGTGCGATCCGCGCGGAGTCGAACGCGGGATCCGGGGGCAGATCGACCGAGCGCAGGCGCTCGTGCTCGGGCGGAGGGTGGAGGAACCGGAGCTCCGTCGAGTCGAACCCCGCCTGGCGTGCGAGCAGGACGAGCGTCTCGGGGACGAGCGGCTGGGCGTGCGTGAGATCGGCGAAGTAGTTCTTCAGCGCCACGAGCGAGAGCGGGTTCATCGTCTCCACGACGAGGATCCCACCGGGCCGCAGCTTCGCGCGCGCCACCTCGAGGAGGCGGACGAGCGGCGCCGGCGGCAGGTGCTCGAGGACCTGCGCCGCGAAGATGCCGCCGAGCGACTCGTCGTCCAGGCCTTCGAGGTGGGCGATCGCGTCGCCCTGCTCCACGTCGAGGCCGTCCGCCCGGCAGAGACCGACCATGTCCGGGTCGCGGTCGATGCCCGCCGCCTCGATTCCCGCCTCCCGCAGCAGTGACAGGAACTCGCCGCGACCGCAGCCGACGTCGAGGACGGGGACCGCGTCCGCGAAGTCCGCGACGTACGGCCGTTGCCGTTCGAGCACGTCGGCGCGGGACCCGCGCATGCGGGCCTCGAACGCGTAGTAGTCGAACGCCTCGCCGGGCGCGGCAGGCTGGCTCGCCGGGGCCGTAGAGGGCGTCCCCGGCCCTGGCCGCGCGACGCGCTCGAGCCGGAGCACGCGCTCCTCCAACTCCCGCACGAGGCGCTCGTCCCCGCTCGCGCTGACCGCCTCGTAGAGCTCGTCGA
>DASSCD010000090.1:0-10168 GCA_035698005.1 Gaiellaceae bacterium
CCGCCAGCCGGCTCGAGCGCCCGCCGGCTCCGGACGCCTGAGATCAGACGTTGAAGCGCACGTTGAGGACGTCGCCGTCCTCGACGACGTAGGACTTCCCCTCGAGACGCTGCAGGCCCCGCCGCGCCGCCTCCGCGTGCGAGCCGCACTCGAGCAGGTCGTCCCAGCGGATGACCTCGCAGCGAATGAAGCCGCGGGCGATGTCGGAGTGGATCGACTCGGCGGCGTCGAGCGCGGTCTCCCCGTGCTGCAAGGTCCACGAGCGGGCCTCGGTGTCGCCGACCGTGAAGAACGTGACGAGCCCGAGGGCGTCCTTCAACCGCAGGACGACCTCGTCGAGCGCCGAGGGCCCCGTCCGGAACTCGTCCGCCTCCTCCGGCGGAAGCTCGGCGAGTTCCATCTCGAGCGCGCAGTCGATCCCGTTCGGACCGTTCTCGACCGCGATCAGCGGTTTCGTCGTCAGCGGCTCCAGCGCCCCGGGCAGCTCGCGCGGCCAGTCGGCGAGCGACTTCCCCGCGTCGAGATGCTCGGCGAGCTGCTCGAGCAGCGCGAGCTCCTGTCGCGTCCCCGGGTCACCGGACTTCGCGTCCTTGCGCACCCTCTCGAGGCGGCGCCCGACGTGGTCGCGGTCGGCGACGAGGAGCTCGAGCCGCAGCGTCTCCAGGTCACGCGCGGGATCGGCCTCCGTGGAGAAGCCGTCGACGACCGCGAGCAGCGCATCGGCCTGGCGGAGGCCTCCGGGGACCTCGACGCTCGAGCCGGGCACGTCGACGACGCGGATCGCGGCAGGCGTCACCTTCTTCGATCCGATCAGCTCGGCCAGCCGGTCGAGGCGCTCGTCGGCGATGACGGCCATGCCGACGTTCGCCTTCTCCGTGACGGACGCGTACGCCGTGACCTCCGCACCCGCGTGCGTCAACGCGTTGAAGAGGGTCGTCTTGCCGGCGTTCGGGAGCCCGACGATCCCGACCTGCAGCGGCACGTCTACCCGCTAGTCGCCAAAGCCGACCCGGCCCTCGCGGGCGAACCTTTTCGCGTACAGCACGCGTGAGAGGACGAGCAGGATGCTGCCCTCCTGCGCCTCGAGCGCGAGCGCGAAGGCACCGGCGGCCCCTGCGTTCAGCTCTCGCTCGAGCGCGTCCGCGCTCTCCGTCGTCACGAGCGTGCTCAGGATCTGCCCTCCGTCGAGCCCGATCTCGACTCGCACGAATGTGCTCTCAGCCATTCGACACCACCTCCGTGAGGACGCCGTGCACGGCGTCGGGATGGACGAACGCGACCTCGAGCCCGAAGAGCCCGCGACGCGGCGCCTCGTCGATCAGCGTCGCCCCCGCCGCCGTGAGGTCGGCGAGCGCGCGAGCCACGTCGTCCGTCTCGAGGGCAACGTGGTGCATGCCCGGCCCGCGGCGGGCGAGGAAGCGGCCGACCGGGGTGTCCTCGCCGGTCGGGGCGAGCAGCTCCACACGGCTCTCGCCGACGTACAGCCCGGCCGCGTGGACGCCCTGCTCGAGCAAAGTCTCGCGCCCGTGCAGGCGTGCCCCGTAGAGGCGCTCATACGTCGCGATCGCCTCGTCCAGGTCGGTCACAGCCATGCCGAGATGGTGGATCCCGCGTACCTGCACCCGCGCGATCGTACTCGCAGGGTGTCTAGCCTTGGCTCGATGACCGGCGAGCTTCCGATTCCGCCGCACGTCGACCCGGACCGGGTCGGCGAGGTGTGGAAGGTCGACTACGAGGCCCGGTCCGCGGACGCGACGGCCTGGGCGGGCGAGCATGATCTCGAGCCCGCCGTGGACGACGACGTGCGGGTCTGCCTGCTCGTCGTCGACGCGCAGAACACGTTCTGCACGCCCGGGTTCGAGCTCTTCGTCGCGGGGCGCTCCGGAACCGGAGCGCTCGAGGACAGCCGGCGCCTCTGCAACTTCGTCTACCGCAACCTGCGACGGATCACGCAGACCGTCGTCACGCTCGACACGCACCAGGCGTTCCAGATCTTCCATGCTCCCTTCCTCGTCGACGCGGACGGACGACACCCAGCGCCCTTCACCCTCGTCACGCCGGGCGACGTCGCGGCCGGCCGCTGGCGCGTCGACCCACGCGCCGCAGCGACACTCGAGCTCTCGCAGCCCGACGCGCACCTGCGGAGGTACGTCGAGATCCTCGCGGAGGGAGGGAAGTACGACCTCACGATCTGGCCGTTCCACGCGCTGCTCGGCGGGATCGGCCACGCGCTCGTGAGCGCGGTCGAGGAGGCGCTCTTCTTCCACGCCGTTGCGCGCGGCTCGCAGACGCGCTTCGAGCTCAAGGGCGGGCACCCCTTGACCGAGCACTACTCGGTGCTCGGACCGGAGGTCCTGGAGGGCGTCGCGGGGGAGCCGCTCGGAGCGAGGAACGCGGGCCTCGTGGAGCACCTGCTGGTCTTCGACGCCGTCCTCGTGGCCGGCCAGGCGAAGAGCCACTGCGTCGCCTGGACCGTCGCCGACCTGCTGCAGGACGTGCCCGAGATCGCGCCGCGCGTCTACCTCCTCGAGGACTGCTCGTCCCCCGTCGTCGTCCCGGGGATCGACTACACGGACGACGCCGACGCGGCCTTCGCGCGCTTCGCGGACGCGGGAGCGCACGTCGTCCGCTCGACGGATCCGATCGCCTCTTGGCCCGGCCCGCTCGCGGCCGAGGCCGTCAGCTGACGCGCTCGAGCCGCTCGTTCGGACGGAGGCGGCGCCCGACCTTCGCCGCCGGCCTCCCGTCGGCGACGACCACGTCGGCGGTGAAGTCGTTCTCGCCCCGGATCAGGGACGACCCTACCCCGTAGGCGTCGGCGGGCACGCCGAGCTCCTCGAAGCGGCGGATCTTGTCGACGCCGAAGCCGCCGGAGACGACGATCTTCACCGCCTCGAAGCCCTCTGCGTCGAGCGCCTCACGCACGCGGTGGACGAGCCGCTCGTTGACCCCGCGCGGATCGAAGTCGCCGAGCTCGTCCCAGAGCGCGCGGTCGACGAGATCTCCCGAGGTGTCGAGGCGCACCCCCCACAGACGCGGGCCGAGCGCCCGCGCGACCTCGAGCGAGGTGCGAACGGAGTCGTTCTCGAAGTCGACGAGGACGACGACGTTCATGTCCTCCGGTGCCCAGTCGGCGAACGTCCTTGCTGCGAGCACCGTGTCGCCGCCGTAGGCCGCGATGAGCCCGTGGGGCACGGTCCCGATCCCCTTGCCCCCCCACCACGAGGCCTGCGCGTCGGTGGAGACGCCAATCGCTCCGGCGACGTGCGCCGCGTAGCCGTCGCCGGTCTGCACACGATGGTGGTCGTGCCGCGCCGGGAAGTAGAGGATCTCCTTCCCGTTCGCCGCCTCGACGACGCGTCGCACGTTCGTCGAGATGAGCGTCCTGCGCGCGAGCACCCCGAGGTAGACGGTCTCCAGGTGGCAGAACAGGGTGTAATCGCCCTCGATCGTCAGCACCGTCTCCCACGGCGCGATCGGGTCGCCGTCGTACAGCGCCCGCACCTCGAGCTCCTCGAACCCGTGCGAGCAGAGCCTCAGGATCGCGATCGCCTCGTCCATCCCGCCGAGCACCGCGTCCTTCTTCTGGAACACCTGCATCAGCACCCGTGGGTGCTTCCCGTCGGCGAGGAGCGACGAGCGCGTGTGGTTGAAGTACGCGTCCGTGTAGTAGCCGTCCCGGATCTTCTCGACCGGGAGCTCGAACACCTCGGGATGGAGCCGCTCGCGCGGCCGCTCGCTCACGTCTCGAGCGCGAGGCAGGCGTCGCGCGCCGCGTCGGCGACCTCGACCTGCTCCGGCGAAGGCTCCGCGGTCGAGAACCGGCGCTGCAGCTCGAAGCCGGGCCGTGCGAGCGCGCGGGCGAACGGGTTGCCGGGGTGGCGGTTCATCCACGCGAACACCTCCACCGCGGCGCCGAGGGCAGCGGTCGTCCCCACGAGGCGGGCGATACCGCGGGCGGGGCGGGGGACGGTCGAGGCGGCCGCATTCGCGGCGAGCGAGGAGGCGAGCAGGGGGCCGATCAGCTGCGACCCGCAGCGAGGATGCTCCTTCGGGGCGCGCTCGCCGCCGTTCTCGTACGTCCCGATGGAGACGTGCTCCGCTCCGTGGTACTCGGCGAGGCCCGGCTCACGCAGGGCGACGGCCGCGGGGAGGAGGGCGAGACCGGCCGCGACGAGCTCGCGGCCACCGCGGGACAGCGTCCCGGAGCGGCGGATGACCCGCCCGCCGAGCACGGTCAGCGCGAGGGCGCCGAGCACGCCCGGCCGCGCGAACGGCATGCGCGCCTGCGGGAGGGACCGCTGGGCGATGGGCAGGACCGCGAACGCCTCCGCGAGCCGCAGCGGGCCGCGGAGGAACGGTGTCGACACCGACTCCGCGAAGCGCGGCTTCTGCCCGGACGCGATGCGGAGCGTGCCGTCCTCGTCCCGGACCGCGAGGCCCCAGGAAGTCGGGCCGTGCACCAGCACCCCGTTGCGCAACGCCATCCCCCCGAGCCGCACCGTCTCCGCCATCCGTCAGACCTTAGCGGCACGCTCGCGCAGCGCCTGCTGCAGCACGACCGCCGCCGCACCGAGGTCGAAGCGCCGACCGTCGAGCTCGACGACGGGGAGGATCTCGCGGACGGACGAGGAGGTGAAGACCTCGTCCGCGTCGAGGACGTCCGCGAGCGGGAACCCACCCTCCTCGACCGCGTATCCGCACGGGCCGGCGAGCTCGAGGAGCGTCTGGCGTGTGACTCCGGCGAGAATGCCGAGGTCGAGCGCGGGCGTGCGAAGCGTCTTCCCCACTCGCCACCAGATGTTCGTCACGCTGCCCTCGAGCACGACCCCCTCGCCGTCCACGAAGATCGCCTCGTCCGCACCGCGCCGCTTCGCCTCCGCGTCGGCGGCCATGTTCACCGCGTAGCTCGTCGACTTCACCCCGGGGAGGAGCCAGGGGGCGGTCGCGCGCACCCCGAGCAGCGAGACCGCCCTCGCGCCGCGCAGGCGGACGTCCTCGATCCAGCCGGGGAGCTCGCTGAGCAGCGCGAGCCCGCTCGGCGGGCCGCCCTGCGGCCCCGCGGTCCACACGAGGCGCAGGACCGCGTCGCCCTGCTCGGCCTTCGGCAGCACGAGACCGGTCAGCACCTCCAGCCGACGCCGCTCGACCGCGGGCAGCGCCATGACCTCGGCCGAGGCCGCGAGGCGGTCGAGATGTGCGTCGACGCGGAAGGGACGGCCGCCGTAGATCTTCAGCGTCTCGAACGCGGCCCGTCCGCGCAGCAAGGCCTCGTCGTCGGCGCGCACCGCGGGCTCCTGGGGGTCGATCAGCCCGCGCCCGGTCACCGCGAGCGCGAGCAGGGTCATCGCGGCGACCCCGCGGTAGCCGGCTGCCGGGAGCCGATCGCCTCGAGCAGCGGCCGCGCCTTCGTCCACGACTCCTCCACCTCCGCGGCCGGGTCGGAGTCCCAGACGACGCCGCCGCCGACCCACAGGTGGATGCGCCCGTCCGCGATCGCGAACGTGCGGATCGTCAGCGCGAGGTCGAAGTCGCCGTTGCCGCGAACGACGCCGAGCGCGCCCATCGACGCTCCCCTGCCGACCGGCTCCAGCTCGGCGATCAGGTCCACGGCCGCGATCTTCGGCGCGCCCGTGACGGAGCCTCCCGGGAACGTCGCGTCGAGGATCTCCGTCAGGCCAACCCCGTCACGCAGCGTCCCCTCCACGGTCGAGACCATGTGCTCGACGCCGGCGAGCTCTCTCGTCGCCATGAGCTCCGGCCAGCGGACGCTTCCCGGCTCGCAGACCCGCGAGAGGTCGTTGCGCTCGAGGTCCACGATCATCACGTGCTCGGCGGCGTCCTTCTCCGACTGCCTGAGCTCGCTCGCACCGCCGCGCGGGCGCGTGCCCTTGATCGGCATCGTACGAAGGGCCCTGCCCCGCCGGGAGAGGAAGAGCTCGGGCGAGGCGGAGACCACCGTCCAGCCGTTCCCCGAGAACGGAGTGGGATGGATCGCCTTGAGGGATGCGAGACGGGCCGCGGGGGCCGTCGGATCGCCCGTGAACGACGCCGACAGGTGCTGAACGACGTTCACCTGGTAGACGTCGCCCCGGGCGATGGCTTCCCGCACCCGCCCGATCGCACCTGCGTACGCGTCGGCCGTCCACGTCGGCTCCCACGCACCGACGCTGCAGTTCTCGGCCACAGCCTGGAACGCGCCGCGCCTCGGTCGCAGGGCGCAGGCGAGGAGCGGGAGGGCGGGACACGGCTCGGGCGGCGGGGCGGCCTGCCCACGGCGAATCGCCTGCGAGAGCCCGTAACCGAGGTAGACCTCTGCCGCGAGGCCCTCTCCGCCGGCGCCGAAGAACCCCCGCTCTCGCAGCCACTCCTCGAGCATGCGGAAGGCGCCCGCCGGGTCGCGAAGCTCGAGCGCCTCCACGCTAGGTTCCTCCGTCCCGCAGCCGCCGGTACCGTTCGATCAGGGCGTTCGTGGACGAGTCGTGGAGCAGCTCGTGCTTCCACCCGGGCGAGAGCTCCGAGGCAATCTTCACCGCGAGCTCGTCGACCCGCTCGGGTCCGCGCCGGTCGAACGGGTCGAAGTCCCAGATCGCCGCCTGCGTGAAGACGCTGTGCTCGTACAGCGCGAGGAGCGCGCCGAGCGTCGCAGGCGAGAGCTCACGCACGAGGAGGACGGACGTGGGCCGGTTGCCCGGCAGGACCCGGAGCGGAACCTTCTCCTGCGCGACGCCTGCCTCCTCGAGCTCCTCCGCGCTCACGCCCCGCGCGAGGAGCTGCGCCTGCGCGATCAGGCTCGCGGCGACGAGGTCCTGCTGCTCACCTGGGGCCTCGGAAGACAGCGCGACGGCGACGAGCTCCACCGGGACGAGCACCGTGCCCCGGTGCAGGAACGGGAGGACGGCGGACTGCGCCTCTCCCGCGGTCGCGCCCCAGAGCACCGGCCCGGTGCCCGTCTCGACCGCTTGGCCGTCCTCCTGGACGCGCCCGCCGAGCGCCGCCAGCGAGAGCTGCCGCACGTGGGCGGGCAGGAGCCGCAGCGCACTCGCGAATGGGACGATCCCGGCCGTCTGCGCGCCGAGGAAGCTCCGGTACCAGACCGCGAGCAGGCCGGCGATCGCCGGCAGGTTCGCGCCCAGCGGCGCCCTCGCGAAGTGCTCGTCCATCGCCCGGAAGCCGTCGAGCAGCTCGCGCACCCCCGCCTCGCCCAGTGCGATCGCGGTCGAGAGCCCGGCAACCGAGCGCGGGGACAGCCGCCCGCCGCCCAGCCGAAACACCTGCTCGCGGGGGAGGCGGAACGCGGCGGCCGTCTCCTCAGGCTCGTCCGAGACCGCGACGAGATGGCGGTCGACGCCGGGCCCCAGCGCGGACGAGAGCCGATCGCGGACCGCTGCCGCGAGCGCGAGCGTCGCCTGTGCCGTAGGCGTCGCGGAGACGACGAAGAGCGTCGACCGCGGGTCGAGATCGACCGTCGTGCGCGCAAGGGCGACCGGGTCGACGCCGGCGACGAACCGGAGCGTGAGGTCCGAAGTCGCTCGCTCGCGAAGCGCCTCGTAGGCGAGCTGCGGGCCGACGTCCGTCCCGACCACGACGACCACACGTACACCCTCGCCGGTCGCACCGACCCACTCGCCCGTGCGGACGCGGCGGGCGAACACAAGGGCCCGCTCGAGCTCCTCGTCCGGTCGGCCAGCAGTGCGCACGAGGCCGCGGATGCGCTCCTCGAGACCACGTTCGAGCGCGAGTCGCCGCAGGAGCGACAGCGTGTCGTCCGTGACGAGGTTCTTCGAGTAATCGAGGTAGACGCCGGCTGCTTCCGCCGCGAGGCGCACGCCGCGCGTCGGATCGGAGTCGAATGCCTCCCGAAGGTGGAAGTCGCCGAGCTCGGCGACGTGCCACTCGAGCCTGCGCCAGACCGCCGTCTCCTTCAGCAGCTCAGAGGGCACGGACGAGCTCCCGGTAGGCGAGCGCCGGGTCGTCGCGCCAGAAGACGGCGCTTCCTGCGACCAGGAAGTCGGCCCCCGCTCCGCGGGCGACGCGCGCCGTTTCGGTGTCGATGCCGCCGTCGACCTGCACGCGAACGTCGGCCGGGAGCAGGGAGCGGAGCCGGGCGATGCGGTCGACCGCCTCGGGCATGAACTGCTGGCCCGAGTAGCCGGGCTCGATCGACATGCAGAGGACGAGGTCGGCGCCCTCGGCGGCCTCGACCGCGTCCTCCACCGACGTCGCAGGCTTGAAGACGACGCCCGCGCCGAGCCCGAGGGCGCGCGCGGCCGCGATCGCGCGCGGCGGGTCGTCGACCGCCTCCACGTGGAAGGTCACGCTGTCGCCGCCCGCACGGGCGAAGGACTCGAAGTGACGCTCCGGCTCGGCCACCATCAGGTGGCAGTCGAGGACCCCGCCCCAGCCGTGCACGAGCGGCGAGATCGACGCCAGCACGACCGGCCCGATCGTGATCTCGGGGATGAAGTGGCCGTCGCCGGCGTCGAAGTGGAAGACTCGCGCGCCCGCCTCGACGAGCGCCCCGACCTGGGCACCGAGCCGCGAGAAGTCCGCCGCGTAGAGCGACGGCTCGACTTCGACGTCGGATGCCCACTCGCTCCAGCCCATACGCTCCGCACGCTAGATGATTGACGCCACGAGATCGTCAGCTCCCGGGGCGCGAGCTGGCCGCTCCGGGGCGCGACGGGGAAGCGGTGCCGCGGCTGGACGCCTCGGTGCCGCTTCCTCGTCGCGAAGCGCACGCCCGAGGCCGGGCGGCTGCGCGACCTGCCTCCGGGCGGAAGCGGCCCGGACGCGCCAGATCGCGCAGCCGGACGCACGAGATCGTGGCGTCAGTCATCTGGTCGACGGCACCGCGTGGGTCGTGCCCGATCAGGTCTCGGACGTGTACAGCGGCCCGTCGTACCGGCCGGCGATGAGCGGGCGCACGTCGCTCGTGGCGGTCAGGTGGTAGAGATGGCTCGTCCCGCCGAGCACGCCCGCCCCCACGTACCGGTTGAAGTCGCGGGCGAGCTGCCGGATCGCGAAGCCAGCCTCGCCGATCGCGCACTGCAAGAGGTAGGCAGCGTTCAGCCGCCGCGAGCCGAAGCAGAGGAAGACGTCGCCGCCCGCTCCGGCGAGAGCCTCGGCCGCACGGGACAGGAACAGGCGCGCGCCGGGCAGCGTGTACGGCGGGTCGGTCACGACGGTGTCGAAGGCCCCGCGGAGCGACGCCGGCAGCGGCAGACGGAGATCGTGCTCGACGATCGCGGTCGGGAAGGGTGCGTCGTCGAGCTCGTCGCGCGCGAAGGCGAGCACGGCGGGATCGACGTCGACCACCGCGAGGGCGGCGACGGTCCCGGAGTCGCCGAGCTCGCGTACCGCCGCGGCGATCGCCACCGACGTGAGGTCGTCGTCGCCGAGGAGGAGGATGCGGCGGCCGACGAGCGCGTCGGCCTCGTGCAGGGCGAGCACGCGACGGAGCTTCGTCTGGAACGTGCAGTGGCACTGGTCGAGCTCGAGCCGGGCCGGCGGGGCGAGCTCGGTCGCGCGGCGGATCTCGCGCCGCAGCCGACGGAGCCCCGGAAGGAATGACCCGTGCCCGTTGCACGCGGCGCAGCGCACCGGGCGGTCGAGCGCGAGCGCGCCGCGACCGTAGACCTCCCGCCCGTGCGCGGTCAGCTGCACCGGGCGCTCCTCGGCGACGACCCGGTGCGTGCGCAGCTCGCCGCACACGGCGGCGACGACCGGCACCGGAAGCTCGACGGCGAGGCTCAGCCGGCGTACGGAGACGGGCTCGAGCCGGACGACGGCGTCGAGGACCGCCCGCACTCCGCTCGGGCCCTCGGCGAGACCGACGGCCGCCGCCACGTCCCGTGTGAGCGCGTCCGCCTCAGCCACCGGCGCGTGGAAGACAGACGACGCGCGAGCGCTCGGCGCCGAGGCCGTCGCACACCGCCCGCAGGACGTCCTCTCCGCGGAGGTCGCCGTAGGAGAGGAGGTCGACGTTCGCGAGCGCGTGCTCGGGCCACGTGTGAATGCTCAGGTGCGACTGCGCGAGGACGAGCACGCCCGTGACGGCGCCGTTCGGGAAGACGTGGAACTCCTCGCCGACGACGAGCGCGCCCCCCTCGAGCGCGCCGTCGTACAGGATCTCCCGGAGGCGCGGGGCGTCCGTGAGCACGGCGAT
>DASSCD010000091.1:0-5060 GCA_035698005.1 Gaiellaceae bacterium
GCGCTCGTCCTCGCCCTACTCGGGCCGATCGGCTTCGTCCGCCGGTTCGTGCGCCGGTTCGCGGTATGGGCCGTGCCGTTCGCGGTCCTCTACCTGACCTGGTGGGCCTTCGACGGCGCCGACCTGGGGGCCCTCTGGGACGCGCAGGGAGAGGGCGGCCTGTCGGTCTGGCAGGGCGCCGACTTCGTCGTCGGGATCACGGTCTCCTGGATCCCCTACGCAGCCGACTACACGCGCTTCTCGAAGACGAGACGCGGTGCTTTCACCGGGACGGGCCTCGGCTACTTCGTCCCGGACGCCTGGCTGCTCGCACTCGGGATCGTTCTGGTGCTCTCGCGCGACCTGACCGATCCCGCGGCGCTCCCCGACGCCGTGGTCGCGGGCGGGCTCGCCGCCATCGTCGCGCTGTTCGCCCTCCTCGTGACCGAGACGGACGAGGCGTTCGCGAACGCGTACTCGGCCGCGGTCTCGCTCCAGAACCTCGCGCCGCGTGCGCCGCAGCCGCTCCTGATCGTGCTGGTCACGGCGACGGCGACCGCGGGCGCGCTCGTCGTCGACCTCGTCAGCTACCAGAGCTTCCTCTTCCTGCTCGGCTCGGTCTTCGTCCCGCTCTTCGCGGTCCTCCTCGCGGACTGGCTCGCAGCGGGTCGCCACTACTCGGCGAGCGATGTGTTCGACGCGCCCGCCTGGCGGCCCGGCCTCGTCGCCGCCTGGATCGCGGGGTTCGTCCTCTACCAGTGGCTCAACCCGACGGGCCCCGAGCGCTGGACCGACCTCGTGCGGAAGCTGGAGCCCCCGAACTGGGGCGTCGGCGCCACGCTGCCGAGCTTCGTCGTCGCCTTCGCGATCGCGAGCGGGGTCGCGATCGTCTCTCGCCGTTCCGCGGGAGGAGCGGCGCCCGCATGACGGAGCTCGCCGTCATCGGGAACCTCACCCGCGACGTCGTCGCCGGCGCGACCGCGCGGCCCGGCGGGGCGGTCTTCTACTCGGCGCGCGCCCTGGCCCGTCTCGGCGCAGACGCCAGCGTGGCCGTCTCCTGTGGGCGGGACGACTGGGCGGTGCTGGCCCCCTACGTCGAACGCTTCCCGCTGCCCGTCGCCTGGTACGAGTCGCCGACCACGACCGCCTACAGCTTCCACTACGAAGGCGACCAGCGGGTCATGCACCAGGAAGCGATCGGCGCCTCCTGGAGCGCGAAGCAAGCACTCGAGGCCGTGGCCGATGCCCGCTTCGTCCACGTCGGCGCCCTCGTCCGGAGCGACTTTCCGGTGGACACGCTCGAGGCCCTCGCAGCCAGCGGTCGTAGACTCCTCGTGGACGCGCAAGGACTCGTTCGGCGCCCCGAGCTCGGCCCCCTGCGGACGGACGGCGACGTCGGCGACGCCCTCCGCCACGTCTCCATCCTCAAGCTGAACGACGAAGAGGCGGAGACGCTCGTCGGCAGCGCCGACCCGACGCGTCTCCGTGCGCTCGGCGTCCCCGAGGTGATCCTCACGTTGGGCTCGCAGGGGGCGTGGGTCGTGACCGCCGACGCGATCGAGCACGTGGAGGCCGACGTCATCGCCGGCCCCGTCGACCCGACCGGCGCCGGGGACACCTTCTCGGCCGCGTACCTCGTCGCCCGCGCGGACGGAGTCGACCCGGTCGACGCGGCCCGGAGCGCGACGAGGGCGTCGGCGGCGTTCCTCGCGGACGAACGGGAGGGCTCCCCGTGAGGAGCCCTCCCGCTCTTCGCCACTGCCTGCCGCCTTGCTAGGGCAGCAGCGAATCGAAGCTCGGCGGCGCCGAGTCGATCGGTGCGTGGTCCTGGTCGTGCGGGACGCCCACGTGGACGGTCCCCGTGCACGAGAGGCCGAACTCGTCGGTCACCGTCACGGCGATGCGGTAGACACGCCCGTCACCGGTGCCGCTGCGCTCGGCGCGCAGGCGGACCTGGTGCGATGCGGGCCCGAGCACGGCGTCCGGCGACTCGTCGCCGTCGCCGAGCCCGTTGACCGGCTCGTCCTGCGTGACGCCGGTCACCGCGGTCGTGAGGTCGTCGCCCTCCGGGTCGCTCGCGCCGCTGATCGAGACCACGCGGAGCTTGTGGTTCGGCGGCCAGAGGGTGTTCGGGCTCGCGACGAGCCCGGTGCAGACGGGCGGCGCATTGACGTGGAACGTGCTGCACTCGATCACCGTTCCCGTTCCACCGCCGTCCGCTCCAGTCGCCCTCGCACAGACCTCGTAGTCGCCGGGAGCGAGCCCCGGGAACGTGTGGCTCCAGTCGACGCTCGCCGGCCCGATCTGGGGCAGGTCCGGCGCGATCTCCGCGTTCGTGAGGGCCACGAACGGGGAGTCGGAGGAGCCGTTGACGGTCTGGTCGAGGCTGAGCGCGACCTCGGTCAGCCGAGACTGAATGACGCCCGGCACGATGTCCGGGAGCTCGGTCAGATCCGCGACCTCGGTGCACGTGCCGCCGGTCCCGGTCGCGATCTCGTCGAGACTGCCCTGGTTGGCCGTGCCGGTGTTCGTGCAGCTCGAGTTGCTCCCGATGGCGAACGTCTCGAACCGAACTCCGGCCAAAGCGGCCGCGGCCACGTCGTCCGTCACGTCGCCCCCCGCGCTCGCGATGCCGTCGGAGAGGAACGCCACGAGCTTCGTGCCGGCGCTGCTGCTCACGGCAAGCGCCGTCGCGGCCTGAACCGCGGCCTCGAAGTTCGTGAACTGCCCGGCGTTCTTCAGGGGCGGGAACACCGCCAAGCCGCCGTTTCCGCCGCCGATGTCGGAGAACGCGGACGAGAGGGTCTCCTCCACGTCCGGCCCGCCCGCCGAGTTCGCGTCCGTGTCGGGGGCGGTCAGGGACTGGTCGCCCGCCGCCGGCCCGACGTCGCCGTTCACGGCGATGTCGGCGAAGGCGACGACGCCGACGTCGAGCACCGTCTGCGCGGCGATCGCCGACTGGTTCGTCGCCTTCGCCGCCGCGATCTCGCAGTCGAGAATGAAGTTCGCGTTGCCGTCGCCGTTCTGGTCGCCGCCGCACCCAGGGCCCTGATCGGTGCTGCCCGAGACGTCGACGACATAGATGAGCGCGGTGTTGGGGACGGGTACCCCTTGCCCCACGCTCGCGGTTCCGCTCACGGGCACGTTCGGGCCGTTCACGGTGGCGCCGTTCGGCGGGCTCACGACGTCGACCGCGATGTTCGTTCCGCCCGGGAGCGAGCCGCTCGTGGCGGAGGCGGCGCTCGTGAACGCGAGCACCACGACCGCGGCCACGGCGAGCTGGGCGAGGAGCACTCCTCGCCTCGGTACGGGCCTCTTCATGAAAGCCTCTCCCTGTAGCTGACGGCTGTCGGTTAGAAGCTAGGGCGAGTCGGCTGGAGGCACCAGACGGAGTCCGCCCGATTTCGCCGGGTCACCCTTCCTAGGCTTGCCGCCCTAGCGCGTCCGGGGTAGGACGAGCGCGGAAGCCGTCCGGGGGGAGAAAGAGGAGTCAGCTTGGGGGGGAGGTACAGCGGGCGCGGCGCGATCGTCGTCGCCGACGCAGACGAGGCGTTCCGGCGCGAGATGAAGCGCGCGCTCTCGGCAGCCGGCTTCGAGGTCGTCGAGGCGGCGTCGGGAGACGAGGCGCTCGCCGCCGCGCTCGACCAGAGCGTCGTTCTGGCGGTCCTGGATGTCCGGCTCTCGGGGCTCAGCGGGTACGAGGTCTGCCGCCGGCTCCGCGAGGCGCACGGCGACCGCGTCCCCATCGTGTTCGTCTCCGCGGACCGGGTCGAGTCATCGGATCGCGTGGCGGGGCTCCTCGTGGGAGCTGACGACTACCTCGTGAAGCCCGTCGCGCGGGACGAGATCGTCGCCCGGGTGCGCCGTCTGCTCGCGCGCTCGCCGGACGGCGTCACCCGCCCAAGGCTCACCGAGCGCGAGGGCGACGTCCTCCGCCTGCTGGCCGCTGGGCACGGGCCGGCGGAGATCGCGAGCGAGCTTTCGATCAGCCCGAAGACGGTCGCGACGCACGTCGAGCACATCTACGCGAAGCTCGGCGTCCACACGCGCGCCCAGGCAGTCGCCCGGGCGTTCAGGCTGGCGCTCGTCGACTGAGCTACAGGCGGAACTCGCCGCGCGCGACGATCACGGCCCGGCCGCCGACGGCGACGCGCGAGACCTCACCGTCCTGCTCCTCCGCCAGGGCGAAGAGGGTCGAGGGCCGGCCGAGCTCGACGCCCTGCGAGATCTCGATCCACTCCCCCCACTCGGCCAGCCCGTGCCGGCACACGTGCACGGCGAGAGGGCCTGCCGCGGAGCCCGTCGCGGGATCCTCGGCGACGCCTCCGTAGGGAGCGAACATGCGCGTCTTCCACATCGCTCCCCTGCCCGCGATGCAGCTGACCATCACCTCGAGCGCCTCGAGCGCGGCGAAGTCCGGCCGGAGCGCAGCGACCTCGTCTTCCGAACGGAGGCAGACGTACGTGGGAAGGACGCCGTTGTCGTAGCGCTCGACCGGGAGGCGCGAGCCCGTTATCCCGAGCGCGGCAAAGAGCGCGTCCGCATCCGGATACGGCTCGATGCTCGGTAGCGGCTGCTCCATCGTGCCGAACGCGATCGCGCCGGAGTCGTCGCGATCGAGCTGGACGGCGACGATCCCGCTTCCGGTCTCGAGCTCGACGACGCCGCGCTGGAGAGGCGCGCCGAGCACCCAGGCGGTGCCGAGGCAGGGGTGTCCAGCGAAGGGAAGCTCGGTCTTCGGCGTGAAGATGCGAATGCGCACCGTGCCTCCCTGCTCCGCGGGGAGCACGAAGGTCGTCTCCGAGAAGCCGATCTCGAACGCGAGCCGCTGCATCGTCTCGTCGTCGAGCCCCCGCGCGTCCGTGAAGACGGCGAGCTGGTTGCCCTCGAGTGCGCGGTCGGTGAACACGTCGGCGACGACGTAGCGGTAGGCGGCCACGGCGCCACCCTACCCCGGTCTATCCTCGGCCGGTGCTCGTCTTCCTCGTCCGCCACGCGCACTCGGAGCCCGGCGACCCCGACGAGCTGCGGCCCCTCTCGGAGCGTGGACAGGCGGAGGCGCAGACGCTGGCCGAGCATCT
>DASSCD010000092.1:0-8568 GCA_035698005.1 Gaiellaceae bacterium
AGCTCCTCGCCGTCGATCACGTCGATCACGACCAGGCCCTCGGCGAGGCGGGCCGCGGTTTCGACCGACTGAGCGAGCCGCGTGCGGAGGTCCGGCTTCATCACGAGCCGGTCGACGACGACCTCGATCGTGTGCTTGAACTTCTTGTCGAGCCCGATCTCCTCCTCGAGCAGGCGCTGCTCGCCGTCGACCTTCACGCGCGTGAAGCCGTCGCGCCGGAGCTCCTCGAGCACGTCCTTGAACTCGCCCTTGCGGTCGCGAACGACGGGGGCGTTGACGGTGAACTTCGTGCCCTGGGGCAGTCGCAGCACCTGCTCGACGATCTGGTCGAGCGACTGGCCCGCGATCGGGCGGCCGCAGATCGGGCAGTGCGGGCGGCCGACCCGCGCGTACAGGAGCCGCAGGTAGTCGTAGATCTCGGTGACCGTGCCCACCGTAGAGCGCGGGTTCCGCGACGTCGTCTTCTGGTCGATCGAGATCGCCGGCGAGAGCCCGTCGATGGAGTCGACGTCGGGCTTCTCCATCATCTGCAGGAACTGCCGCGCGTAGGCGGAGAGAGACTCGACGTAGCGCCGCTGCCCCTCGGCGTAGATCGTGTCGAAGGCCAGCGAGGACTTGCCCGAGCCCGAGAGCCCGGTGACGCACACGAGGGCGCCCCGCGGGATGCGGACCGTGACGTTCTTCAGGTTGTGCTCGCGGGCACCGTGGACGACGAGCTGTTCGGCCATGCGCCAGTCAGTCTAGCCGGTCGAACAGACGTTCGACCCGGCTCGGTCGCGGCTAGACGATGTCGACGAGCTGCGCGCTCCGGCGCGCTCCCCGCATGCACCAGCCGTAGTCGCGAGCCGTTTGCGCAAGCGCCCGGCAGTCGCCTTCGCGTTCCTCGCCGGTCCGCCGGAAGCGGCCGGCGATGATGCCTATCGCCCGGAAGCAGGCCCCACGGAGGCGAAGCTCGAGCGACGTGCAGAGCACGGTCGCGCGGGCGCCGTCGGCGTCGTTCGAGGTGATGTCCATCGCGGCGCCCTGGATGCAGGTCCGCTCGGCGCCGTAGGGCCGTGCCAGCCCGCAGAGCGGGACGATCCGGGCCGCGTCGCGCTCGTTCTGCGCGGACGTGTCGCGGCCGAAGGAGATGAAACAGGCCTCCTTCCAGTCCGGGCGCAGCGTCGAGCACAGCTCCGCCATCCGCTCCCAGACGAAGCCGAAGACCATGAGCATGCGGGTGGTCGAGCGCTTGTAGCACTCGTACCGGTCCGCCTCGACGACGGCCGGGCACGGGTACATGGGATCGTCGTCCCGCAGCCAGCGCGACGTCGCCCCGTACATCGGCGAGATGTTCTCCATGAAGACGCCGCTCTTGCAGGCCTCCGCGTCCCAGTGCGTCGACAGGCGCCTGCAGACGTCGAGGCTGCGGCGTACGTCGTACCCGGTCGTGAGCATGAGCCCGTGCCCGAGGCCGTGGAGGCACTGGTACGCGAGCCAGGTGACGGCCCGCACGCTGCGGTCGGCGCAGAGGCGGCGTGAGACCTTCGCGAGCGACGCGCGCGAGTACGACTTCACCCCGAGCAGCGAGCGCTCGAGGACGCCGTGGTAGTAGCCCGACCAGCACGCGGACGTCCCCTGGGCGAACGTCCGCGCGACGTTCCCGTGGAACCGAGCGAGGGAGGCGGCGCCGATCGTGTGCGCGATGCGGTGACAGCCGCCCTCGCCCCCCGCGATCCGCTGCTCGAAGAGCGCGAGCGCCGCCTTCGGGCCGCGGCGGAAGGCGACGTTCCCGAACGCCTGCTCGACGCAGGTCTGCTTCTCACACTCGGCGAGCGTCGTGTCGTCGGGCTCGAACTGGCCGGCGACGGGATGCGGTGCGAGCGGCGGCAGCAGGGTCGCAGGACCGCCCGTCGTGTCGTCGGAGGAGACCGCCGCGACGCCGAGCACGACGGCGACCGCGCCCAGCGCAAGCGATGCCAACACCAGCCTCCCAGAGGCAGGCCCACCCAGCCCCATGACTCCACCGTAGTGGGTCGCGACGAAATGTCCAGGTCACGGACCACGCCGTCGTCCGGTCCGGTACAACCGCGGCGTGCGGCTCACCGTCATCTTGCTGCTCTGCGCGCTAGCGCTCGCCGGCTGCGACGGGTCGGGCGACGACTCCGAGGCTGCCTGGAGCGGGCCGCCCGCGCCGAGCGCGGACGGGACCGTGTCGGTCGACGGCTTCGTCGAGTACCAGGACGGCGTCGACGAGCCCTGGGAGCGCTCGGCGGCACTCGCCGCAGGGGAGTTCCTGCGGCTCGACGAGCGCACCGCGACTCGCACGATGATCGACGCACGCGCCGAGTCCGGCGAAGGCGGCGGCCCGCAGGTCGTGGTCGTCACCCTCGACGGGCTCCTCGACGACTCGGTCCGGGCCGAGCGCTGGACGCTGCGCTTCGAGCAGGAGGACGACGTCTACGTCCTCACTGAAGCCCTCCGCGAGCAGGGCTGCCGGCCCGGCCGCGGGCACCAGGGGTACTCGCCCGCGGCCTGCGTCTGATGCGGCTCTAGCTCTAGGGGTACGGCGTGGGCGGCGGAGGCTCGGGGCTCGGGCCGGGCGCGGGCGGCGGAGCGTCGCCCGATCCCGTCTTCGTCGCCTTGACCTGGCCGCGGATCTCGCCGGCTGCGTTGCGCACGGTGTGGACGTTGACGTACGTCGCGCCGCGCCTGACCGCGCGGAGTTGCGTGCGCGTGAGCGTCGCCCGACCGCGCTGGCCACTGCGGCAGGGGCCACACAGCGGGACGATCACGTTTCCAGCCTTCCCGACGCGCCCCGTGTGGACATGAGCGGCGATCGCACGGCCGCTCAGCTTCCGGAAGGTGAGCCGCCAGGTCAGGCGTGCGCGGTCAGACGCGAGCTCGACGGCTCGCCCGGTGAAGAGACCCACCGCGCCGGTCGGCACTCCGGTCGCCTTCGGGACCTCGGACCGGGCACGGAGATTCGCCGTGAGCGAATAGGTGTTCTGCTGCTGCGGTGCGGCGAGCGCGAGGCCGGCGACGGCGAGCGCCGCCCCGGCGAGCAGTACGAGTGGCTTGAGCATGTGCCCCTCCTTCGTCCCGGGTCCAGGTGCCTCCGGTCCTTCGGGGCGAGCGTGGGATCGGATTCGAAAGGCCGCCGGGGCGGTCAGCGGCGGGCGGCGCGCCAGCGGCCGAAGATGAGCCCGCCGACCGTGAAGCCGAGGCCGAACGTCCCGAGCGCGAACGCGCCGATGGCGATGAACTTGCGCCAGAGCGAGAGCCGCGACCAGCGGCCGATGACCTCTTCCTCCTCCGCCGACAGCGGCTCGCCGCGGCGCTGCTTGCGTACGGCGCCGCCGGCCTGGAGGCCGAGGTAGATGTCGTCGAAGAGCTCCGGCGACTCGGTGGCCACGGTTCGAGTGTATAGCCTGCCCCGGCTGTGGCCGCCCGCGTTCTCCACGTCTCCGACCTGCACGTCGGCCGCCGCGAGACGCCCGAGACACTCGCCGCCCTCCGCGACCTGGCGGCCCGGATCGAGCCCGAGCTCCTGCTGGCGACGGGCGATCTCTCGCACCGCGGCCGCCGCGGCCAGCTCGAGCAGGCGGCGGCGGAGCTCCGGGGCCTCGGCGTTGGGGCGGTCCTCGCGGTGCCCGGGAACCACGACATCCCGTACACGTTCCCCGCGCGCTTCACGCGGACCTACGCGGAGTGGGAGCGGGTCTTCGGGACGACCGAGCCCCTGTACACATCGGAGCGCCTCCACGTCGTCGGCGCCTGCTCGGTGCGGCCGTGGCGCCAGCAGGGCGGCGCGCTCTCCGAGGAGAGGCTCGGGCGGATCGAGGCGGCCCTGCGCGATGCGCCCGCGGGAGCGCTGCGCGTCGTCGCGCTCCATCACCACCTGGCGGCGCCTCCGTGGCGCGCCGCGCGCAAGCGACCCCTCAAGGAGCGCGATCGCGTGCTCGAGCGCCTCGTGGCCGCCGGTGCGGAGCTCGTCGCCGCCGGACACGTGCACCAGGGAGGAGTCGCGGAACGCCGCGAGTTCGAGGCGCTCGAGGACGGCCGGGCCGGGTCCGTCGTGCTCGCCACCGTCCCCGGCCTCGGCCGGCCGAGGCCGCGCCGCCGGGGAGAGGCGCGCGGCGTCAACGTCTACCAGGCGGACACGGCGTTGTTGACCGTGACGACGCTCGCCTGGGACGGATCGGCGTTCGCCGAGACCGGACGCAGGGTGTTTTCTCGCGGATAGAGTGCGCGCCCGTGGAGCCCGCGCTCGCCGAACTCAGGGAACGCATCGCCGAGATCGAGGATCTCTCGCGCGCGCAGAACGTGCTCTCGTGGGACCACGACGTGTGGATGCCTCCGCGCGGCGGCGCGTCCCGCTCGACGCAGCTCGGCACGCTGGAGGCGGTCATCCACCGCAAGCAGATCGATCCCCGCATCGGGGAGCTCCTCGACGAGCTCGCCCCGTACGCTGCCGACCTGCCGCCCGACGACCTCGACGCGTGCCTCGTCCGCGTCGCCCGACGGAACTGGGAACGGGCCACCCGTGTCCCCGTCGAGCTCGCGGCCGAGCTCGCGCAGACGGAGGCCGAGGCGCACCAGGCGTGGGTGGAGGCCCGCGAGAACGACGACTTCGCCGCCTTCCGGCCCTGGCTCGAGCGCATGCTCGAGCTGCGCCTGCGCTGGGCGGGCCACGTCGGCCCGGGCGAGCCGCCCTACGAGGTGCTGCTCGACGACTTCGAGGAGGGCCTCCGCTCCGAGGAAGTCCGGTCGACCTTCGCCGTGCTGCAGCCCGAGCTCACCGCGCTCGTCGCCGAGCATGCCGACCCCGACGCCGACGACGTGCTCGCGGGGCCGTTCCCCGTCGACGTCCAGGACCGCCTCTCACGAGAGCTCGTCGAGGCCTTCGGCGGGCGCTGGGACGCGTTCCGGCTCGACCTCACCGTCCACCCGTTCCAGGTGACGTTCGGGCAGGACGACATCCGCCTGACGACGCGCTACGCGGAGGATGACCTCAACTCCCTGTTCACGGCGATGCACGAGTGTGGGCACGGCCTGTACGAGTGGGGCTCGGGCCCCGAGCTCGACCGCACGCCGCTCGCGGGCTGCTGGTCCTCGACGCTGCACGAGTCCCAGAGCCGCCTGTGGGAGAACGTCGTCGGCCGTTCGCTGCCCTTCTGGCGCTGGTTCCATCCGCGCGTGCAGGAGGCGTTCCCGGAGCGGCTCGGCGACGTGTCGCTCGAGGAGCTGCACCGGGCGGTGAACCGGACGCAGCGGAGCCTCGTCCGCGTCGACGCCGACGAGACGAGCTACGGCTTGCACATCATCCTGCGCTTCGAGCTCGAGACCGCGCTGGTCGCGGGCGACCTGGCCGTGAAGGACCTCCCCGAGGCCTGGAACACGCGCTTCGAGGAGCTGCTCGGCCTCGAGGTCCCGAACGACCGGCTCGGCGTGCTGCAGGACTCGCACTGGTCGAGCGGGTCGTTCGGCTACTTCCCGACCTACCTCCTCGGCTCCGTCCTCTCCGTCCAGATCGCCGAGCGCGCGCGGGAGGCGATGCCGGACCTCGACGAGCAGTTCGAGCGCGGCGAGTTCTCCGAGCTGCACGCCTGGCTGCGCGAGAACCTCTACTCGCTCGGCAGCAGGCTCACCCCGCAGGACACGATCGAGCGCATCGCCGGGGGCCCGATCGACCCGCAGCCGTACCTGCGCTACCTCGCCGAGAAGCTCGACGCGGTCGCCGCAGCCTAGGCGCTACGCCGCCGCGCGGCCGAAGCGCTTCTCGGCGCGGGCACGCGCACGGGCGGCCTCGACCTCGCGGTCGCGCGGCGGTGCGGTCGTCACGAGCTCGGCGAGCAGCCGCCTGGTCGAGGCGGCCACCTCCTCGATCGCGCGCCCGAACGCGGCCTCGTTCGCCTGCGACGGCTTCTGGGACCCGCTCACCTTGCGCACGTACTGGAGGGCCGCGGCCTGGATCTCGTCCTCGGTCGCGGGCGGCTCGAAGTTGTGGAGCGTCTTGATGTTGCGGCACATGCGCCCAGCGTAGACGCTCGCCCCCCGTCTACGCCTCTGCGAGCGCGGTCAGCTCGCGGCGCAGCTCCTTGATCTCATCACGGAGCTTCGCCGCGTACTCGAAGCGGAGCTCCTCGGCGGCGAGGTACATCTCCTCCTCGAGCGTGATGACGAGCTTCTCGAGCTCGTCCCGGGACATACCCTCGACCTCTGCCGTGCCGCGCCGGCGGCGCGAGGTCGGGACGTGCGGGGACTCGAGCGAGAGCAGCTCGGAGATGTCGGAGACGCCCTTGACGATCGTCTCGGGCGTGATCCCGTGCTCCTCGTTGTACGCGAGCTGGTAGGCGCGGCGGCGGTTCGTCTCCTCGAGGGCGCCGACGATCGCCTCCGTGTTCTTGTCCGCGTACATCAGCACCTTGCCCGCGGTGTTCCGCGCCGCGCGCCCGATCGTCTGCACGAGGGCGGTCTTGCCGCGGAGGAAGCCCTCCTTGTCCGCGTCGAGGACGGCGACGAGCGAGACCTCGGGGAGGTCGAGCCCCTCGCGCAGGAGGTTGACGCCGACGAGAACGTCGTACTCGCCGAGCCGCAGCTCGCGGATGATCGCTATCCGCTCGAGCGTGTCGATCTCGCTGTGCAGGTAGCGCGCGCGGACGCCCGCCTCGAGCAGGTAGTCGGTCAGGTCCTCGGCCATCTTCTTCGTCAGCGTCGTGACGAGGACGCGCTCGCCCGCCTCCTCGCGGTGGCGGATCTCGTTCAGGAGGTCGTCGATCTGGTTGCGCGTCGGGCGCAGCTCGACCGCCGGGTCGACGATCCCGGTCGGGCGGATGAGCTGCTCCGCGATCACCTTCGAGCGCGAGAGCTCGAACGGGCCGGGCGTCGCCGAGACGAAGACGAGCTGCCGCACCTTCCCCAGGAACTCGTCGAAGCGGAGCGGGCGGTTGTCGAGGGCCGAGGGGAGCCGGAAGCCGTAGTCGACGAGCGTCTGCTTGCGCGAGCGGTCGCCCTCGTACATCCCGCCGAGCTGCGGGACGGTCTGATGCGACTCGTCGACGAAGCAGACGAAGTCCTCCGGGAAGTAGTCGATGAGCGTGAACGGGTGCGACCCCGGCGGTCGGCCCTCGAGGACGCGCGAGTAGTTCTCGATCCCGGAGCAGAAGCCGAGCTCCTTCATCATCTCGAGGTCGTACTCGGTCCGCTGGCGGATCCGGTGCGCCTCGAGCATCCGCCCCTCCGCCTCGAACTTCGCGACCTGTTCCTCGAGCTCGGCGTGCAGCTCGTCGACCGCGCGCTCGATCGTCGGCTTCGAGGTGACGTACTCGGTCGCGGGCCAGATGACGAGGTTGTCGAGCTTCGCGTACACCTCGCCCGTGAGCGGGTCGAAGTGCGTGATCTGCTCTACGTCGTCGCCGAAGAACGAGACGCGGTAGGCCGTCTCGATGTTCGCCGGCTGCACCTCGACGACGTCGCCTTTCACGCGGAAGCGGCCGCGCCCGAGCACGGTGTCGTTGCGCACGTACTGGCTGTCGATCAGCTTCTGCAGCACTGCGTCGCGGTCGTGCTCCTCCCCCACCTCGAGGATCAGCACGCGTTCGCGCCACTCCTCCGGCGAGCCGAGGCCGTAGATGCAGGAAACCGAGGCGACGACGACGACGTCGCGGCGGGTCATCAGCGACGAGGTCGCCGAGAGCCGCAGCCGCGCGATGTCGTCGTTCTGCGAGGAGTCCTTCTCGATGTAGAGGTCGGCCTGCGGGACGTACGCCTCGGGCTGGTAGTAGTCGTAGTAGGAGACGAAGTACTCGACCGCGTTCTCCGGGAAGAACTCGCGGAACTCGTTGCAGAGCTGGGCGGCAAGCGTCTTGTTGTGTGCGATGACGAGCGCGGGCCGCTGGAGCTTCTCGATCGTCCATGCCATCGTCGCCGTCTTCCCGGTCCCGGTCGCGCCGAGGATCGTCTGGAAGCGGTTGCCGGCAGCGACCGAGTCGGCGATCTGCTCGATCGCCCGCGGCTGGTCGCCGGTCGGCGCGTACATGTCGGACGCGTGGAACTCACGCATGCGGAGAGCGTAGCCGTGCTTTTGCCGGCTCAGACGAGCGCGAGATCGGTGTCGGCGAACTCCTCGCCGAGACACAGAAGCGGCTCGCCGGCGACCCTGGCCGTCGCAAGTGGACCGCACTTGTCTTTCGACTGGCCTCTCAGCCGAGGTAGAGCTCGCGCTCCTGCGGCGTCAGCTGCCGGCCCGTCGCCGCCAGGCGCTCGGCGGCGAGCGCGACGAGCTCCGGGACGCCGCCGCAGATTCGGCAGTCGTACCTGGCCGTGACGCCGTTGCCCGCGACGGCCAGGATCGTGCGCGAGTCGGGCGTGAACGACACCGCTGTGTACGGCCCCGGCGGGCCGTAGAGTAGCCGGACGAGCTCGCCGGTCGCTGCCTCCCAGAGCCCGACGGATCTCGGCCCGGCGGTCACGATCCAGCGCCCGTCGGGACTGAACCGCGCGTCCGACACGGCGTTGAAGTGCGCCCTGAGCACCCGCAGCGCCTTGCCCGATGCGACGTCCCAGAGGATCGCGTCGCGGTCGCGG
>DASSCD010000093.1:0-2825 GCA_035698005.1 Gaiellaceae bacterium
GGGGTCATGGCGTCTCATCCTCTCTTCCAGCTTTCCGAGTGCGCGGTGCAGGCGCGTCGAGACCGCGGTCGGGCTGATGCCGAGCAGGCGAGCGGTCTCCTCGCCGTCGAGCTCGAGCACGATCCGGAGCGCGATCACCTCGCGCTCGCCCGCGGTCAGTGCGCGGAGCCCGTCCTCGAGCTCGGGCGACAGGCCCTCACCGAACGAGCTGTCCGGGACACGCGGCTCACGCGACCCCGCCCGCTGCTCGCGGCGCTGGCGTCTCGACTCGGCGCGGAACCAGTCGAGCGCGGCCGAGCGCGCGATCGCGAGGAGCCACGCCCGCGCTGTCCCCCTGCGGGGATCGAACTTCCGCCAGCGGCGAAGCGCCGTCTCGAACGTCTCGCCGGTGAGGTCCTCGGCAAGCGCCCAGTCCTTCGTCAGGTACAGGAGGTAGCCGTAGACGTCGTCGAGCAGCTCCTCGGCGACGGCGGGGAAGGACGACGCCGCCGCTCCCGCAGGGCGGGGCGCGTCGATGCTCACCGCGTGCATGTCCCCTCTACGCCGCCGGGGGCGACTCGCGTCACCGCGCCTCCGGCTCCTCGAACAGCACCTCCCAGCGCACGAGGAGCTCGGCGAGCTCGTCGCGCGCAGCGCGATGGGCCGTGAGGACGTCCATGTTCGTCCAGTCCGTCGCCAGCTTCCCCTCGAGCTCCGCGACCCTCGCCTCGGTCGAGGCGATCGTCTGCTCGAGCCGCTCGAGCTCCGAGGGCCGCCGGCGCTCCGGGCGTGGAGCCTGCGCACGTGGTTTCTTCACCGGCGGCGGGGCGGGGACCTGCTCGCGTGCGCTCCGCTCGCGCGTGAGGTCCGCCCAGCCGCCGGCGTACGAGCGCAGCGACCGCTCCTCGATCGCGACGATCCGGTCCGGCACCGCGTCGAGCAGCGCGCGGTCGTGCGAGACGATGAGAATCGTCCCCGGGAACGCCTCGAGGGCCGTCTCGAGGGCCTCGCGGCTCTCCAGGTCGAGGTGGTTCGTCGGCTCGTCGAGGACGAGGAAGTTCGCTCCCGACGCGACGAGCAGCGCGAGCGCGAGCCGCCTGCGCTCGCCGCCGGAGAGCGCGGTGACGGAGCGCTCGTGCGTCTCCCAGCCCGAGAAGAGGAAGCGGCCGAGGAGCATCTGCGCCTGCGGCCGCGGGAGCCCAGTCGCGGCTGCCGCGCAGTCGAGCACGGATCCCTGCGCTGGCAGCTCGAGCGTGTGCTGGGAGAAGTAGCCGGGGACGACGCCGTGCCCGAGCTGCACGTCTCCCGCGGCGAGCGGATGGCCGCCGAGCAGCGCGAGCAGGAGCGTCGTCTTCCCGCTCCCGTTCGGGCCGACGAGGCCCACCTTCTCGCCGCGCTCGACGACGAGCGTGGCGTCCTCGAGCAGCGTCTTGTCGCCGGCCGCGAGGCCGACTCCCTCCGCCTCCAGGACGACCCGACCCGTCCGCGGCGGGCGGAGGAAGTCGAAGCCGAGCGTCCGCCGCTTGCGCGTGAGGGCGACGAGCTCCTCGGCTGCGCGCGAGCGCTCCTGCTCGAGGCGCCCGATCTGGGTGAGCTTCGCCTGGGCCTGCTTCGCCTTCGACTTCTTGTACCGGAACCGCGCCACGAACCGCTCGAGGCGCTCGATGTCCTCGGCCACGCGGTCGACCGTCTTCTCGGCCGCGGCGGCACGGGATGCCTTCTCGCGCCGCCACTCGTGCCACGGGCCGGCGAAGTAATGGGCGCGGGCGGGCGTCAGCTCGAGCACCGACGTCGTGACCGCCTCGAGAAACCAGCGATCGTGGGCGACGAGGATCACCGCCGCGTCGATCGTCTCGAGCTCGCGCTCCAGCCACTCGAGGTTCTGGACGTCGAGGTGGTTCGTCGGCTCGTCCAGGAGGAGCAGGTCCGGACCACCGGCGAGAACGCGTGCCAGCGAGGCGCGCGTGAGCTCCCCTCCAGAGAACGTGCCGAGGGGCCGGTCGAGGTCGTCCTCCGCGAACCCGAGGCCGCGCATCGTCGCCGCCGCGTGGTCGCGCCAGCCCCAACCGCCCGCATGCTCGAGCCTCGCCTGCGCGTCGGCGTACCGGCGGAGCGTCACGTCGTCGTGTGCTCCCGCGGACATCGCATCCTCGAGGCGGCGCAGCTCCGCCTCGGCCTCGAGCAGGTCGCGCGCGCCCGAGAGCGCGTACTCCCGCAGCGTCAGGTCGAACTCGAGCGGAGGGCGCTGGTCGTGCAGCGCGATCCGCGTGCCCTTCGCGAAGGCGAGCTTGCCGCCCTGCAGCGACGTCTCGCCCGCGATCGCGCGGAGCAGCGTCGTCTTCCCCGCGCCGTTGGGCCCGGCCAGCGACAGCCGGTCGCGGCGGCCGACCGTGAACGAGACCCCGTCG
Source organism: Gaiellaceae bacterium (assembly GCA_035698005.1). Classification (GTDB taxonomy): domain Bacteria; phylum Actinomycetota; class Thermoleophilia; order Gaiellales; family Gaiellaceae; genus GMQP-bins7. The sequence continues at coordinate 2,388 of DASSCD010000093.1, forward strand.
AAGAGGGGGTCGCCGGAGAACTCCTTGCGGAGCTCGGATGCGATCAGGACCGCGATGTCCGGGCTCCGCTAGCTCAGCGCGATACGCGCGCCGATCGCTCCGCCACGAGCTGCCTGGCGGCCGCGGCGATGTGGTCGGCGTCGATGCCTGCCGCCGCGAGGAGCTCGTCCGGCTTCCCCGAGCTCGGCAGCTCGCGCACCGCGAGCGAGACGACGTGCGGCCGCTCGTCCGCCTCGGCGAACGCAGCGAGCACCGCCTCCCCGAGTCCGCCCTCGGCCCAGTGGTCCTCGACCGTGACGATCCGCCCGTCGGTCGCCTCTGCGGCCGCGAGGAGCGTCTCGCGGTCGAGCGGCTTGATCGAGTAGAGATCGATCACGCGGGCAGAGACGCCCTCCTCGGCCAGGAGGTCCGCGGCGGCGAGCGCCTCGTGCACGGTGA
>DASSCD010000094.1:0-8896 GCA_035698005.1 Gaiellaceae bacterium
GTCAGCCTCGTCATCGCGGGCTTCGCCGTCGCGCGGCTCGTCGGCGCGGTCGAGTTCGACGTGGAGCCGACGGTCTGGACGTTCGCGGCCGTCGCGCTCGTCATCGCGATCGATGCCTCGCGCACGCAGGTCTCGCGCCGCGCCGCGCGCGAGCACCGTAGCGAGGCGCTGCAGGCCAACGCCCTCCACTTCGGGAGCGACCTCGCGGGAACGCTCGCGGTCCTCGTGGGCCTCGGCGCCGCGGCCGTAGGCTTTCCGGAGGGCGACTCGATCGCCGCGCTCTTCGTCGCCGTCCTCGTGATCTCCGCCGCCGTGCGGCTCCTCGGCCGGAACGTCGGCGTGCTGATGGACCGGGCGTCGGCGGACGCCGAGGACGAGGCGCGGGCGGCGATCTCCGCGCTCGACCCGCCGGTCGAGCTCAGGCGGCTCCGCATGCGCGAGGCGGGGGGCGCGCACTTCGTCGACGTCGTCATCGGCGTCGCCCCCGGCGCGGTGGTCGGCCAGGGCCACGCCGCCGCCGACCGCGTCGAAGCGGCTCTCCACGACCGCCTCCCCGACGTCGACGTCGTCGTCCACGTCGAGCCGCGGGGCAACGAGGGCAGCATCCGCGAGCGCGCGCTGGCGGCCGCGCTCGGCGTCTCGCACGTCCGCGAGATCCACAACCTCGCGGTGCTGGACGTGGACGGGCGGGTCGAGGTCTCGCTCCACCTGAAGCTCCCCGGCGACCTCGACCTCGACCACGCCCACGCGATCGCCGAGCAGGTCGAGGAGGCGATCCGGGACGCAGTTCCCGAGGTGGAGGACGTCCGGACGCACCTCGAGCCGCTGACCGAGGCGGCGGAGGCCCGGGAGGTGGCGATCGACGCCGAGTCGGTCGAACGCGTCGTCCGCCAGGAGACGGGGGGTGCGCCACGCGAGCTCCGCTTCGTGCGCACGGACGACGGGATCGTCGCCTTCCTCACCCTCGCCCTCGCCGGGAACGAGCCGCTCGCCGACGCGCATGCGCGCGCGAGCGTCGTCGAGGAGCGCATCCGCGAGGCCGTCCCCGAGATCGCCGACGTCGTCGTGCACACGGAGCCGTAGCGCGCGTTGCGCCTGTGCATGTTCCATCCGCTCGACCACCCGCTGGAGCGAGGCTGGGTCGGCAGGATCGACGGCGACCACGTCGTCCAGCTGGCCGCGCAGACGCTCCAGTCGTTCTTCACCGGCGGTGGCGGCGCACGGGAGCACGCCGTGTACGCGCTCGACGACGTCTGCCTGCTTGCGCCGGTGCTCCACCCTCCGGCCGTACGCGTGTTCGAGACCCAGAGCTCGTTCGCATTCGCGAACCCGGCAGCGATCCTCGGTCCGCGGACCGCGGTCTCGAACGGGTCGCCGGAGCTCGCCGTGCTCCCGCGCCTCGCCGGCGTGGTCGGCGCGGACGGCGCGCTCGGCGGCCTGACGATCCTCGCGGAGTGGCGGGACCACGGCCGCCCACCGCCGAAGGACCGCGACTTCGCGCTCGTCCTCGGGCCGCTGCTCGTGACGCTGGACGCGCTGCAGGCGAACGGCGTCGAGGGGGTCGTACGCGTGGACGGCGAGGAGCGCCTGCGCGCCCGCTTCGGCGCCTTCGACTGGGACGCCGCCCGCGAGCTCGCGGCCGCCGGCACGACGTTGCGGCCCGGCGACCTGCTGGCGGGGCCCGCGCTCGGCAGCGTCGAGGGCGTCGCTGCGGGGAGCTCGGCCGAGGTGGACGTGGACGGCATCGGCGCGCTCGTCCAGAGCGTCTCCGCGTGAAGGTCGTCCTCGACTGGGACGGGACGGTGACCGAGGTCGACGGCCTGCACCTCGTGCTCGAGGAGTTCGGCGACGCGACGATCTACGACGAGGCCGAGCGGCGCCTCGGGCGCGGGCTGACGCTGCACGAGGTGATCGCCTGGGAGTTCCGCAGCGTGCGCACACCACTCGCCGAGGTCGTCGACTGGGCACTCGAGCACGTCCGCGTGCGTGACGGCTTCGCCGCCTTCGCACGCGACTACCGGCCGCTCGTCCTCTCGAGCGGGTTCCACGAGCTGATCGAGCCCGTCCTCGCGCGCGAGGGGGTCGAGCTCGAGGTCCGCGCGAACCGGCTCGATCCGCGGCCCGAGGGCTGGGTCGCGCTCTTCCGCAACGAGGAGCCGTGCCCGGTCTGCGGGGAGCCGTGCAAGCGAGCAGACATCGCCGGCCTCGACGGCTTCGTCTACGCGGGCGACGGGTTCTCCGACCGGTGCGTCGCGCTCGCCGCAGCGAGGGTCTTCGCGCGCGACGGGCTCGCCCGCTACCTGGAGGGCCGTGGGACGCCGTTCGAGCGGTTCGACGACTTCCTGGATCTGGCCCACGCGCTCTGAGCCCCGATGCACCTGCCCGTCCCCGACCCGTACGACTTCGCCCTCTCGACGGCCCGCTTCCGCGACCTCGGCACGGACGGCGCGACGGTGCTCCACGATGGCGGCCTCCATCGCGTGGTCCAGGGTCGCGAGGTCCGGATCGAGCCCTCGGCCGGAGGCGTGCGGCTCGAGCCCGGAAGCCCGGCCATCGCGTTCGAGGTCGGCCATCTGCTCGGGCTGCCCTTCGACCTCGACGCCTTCCTCGTCTGGGCGGCGCAGGACGAGGTGCTCGAGCCGATCGTCCGGGCGCTCCCGGGTCTCCGGCCGCCGCTGCATCCGAGCCCCTTCGAGGCGCTCGTCGTCGCCGTGACGACGCAGCAGATCTCGCTGCTCGCCGCGGCCGCGATCCGCGGCCGCTTCGTCGAGCGCTTCGGCATCCGACACGAGGTGGCCTGGGAGTTCCCGTCGCGGGAACGCGTCGCGGCGTCCGACCCGGACGAGTACCCGTCGCTCGGGTTCTCGCGGCGCAAGGCCGAGTACGTGGTCGGGCTCGCCCGCTCCGACCTCGATCTCGACGCGCTCGCCGCCCTGGCCGACGAGGAGGTCGTCGAGACGCTCACCGCGCTCCCCGGCATCGGCCGCTGGACCGCGGACTGGTTCCTCGCCCGCCACCTGGCGCGCCCCGACGCCTGGCCCGCCGGGGACCTCGGACTGCGGAAGGCGGTTTCGACGTTCTGCGCGGCCGGTCGCCCGCTCTCGATCGACGAGGTGCGCGAGTTCGGCGAGCGCTTCGCGCACTTCCGCAACCTCTCGGCGCACTACCTGCTCGCGGGCGCGAGAATGAACGCGTGACCACGCGCAGGGCAGGGCCGGGCGACTTCGAGGCGATCGCCGAGCTGTGGCGGGAGTTCGACCACGAGGTGCCGCCGCCGATCCACGAGGGCCCGGCCGACATCGAGAAGGAGCTCGCGGAGGTCGCCGAGATCCTCGCCGGAGAGGTCGCCTTCGTGGCGGAGGACGACGGGAGCCCGGTGGGGTTCGCGCTCGCACGCCGGCGGACGCCCACGCTCGCGACGCTGACCGACCTGTACGTGCGGCAGGACGCGAGGCGCTCCGGCGTGGCCACGGAGCTGATGCGCGACGTCCTCGCCGCCGTCGCCGAGGGCGGGGCCGAGCATCTCGATCTCGAGGTGCTGGCGTCGAACTCGGTCGCACGCTCGCTGTACGCGCGCTGGGGCTTCCGCGACGAGGTCGTCGTCATGACGCAGTCGGTCGCCGACCTCGAGACGCGCCTCGGGCAGCAGGACGCGGCCTCGTTCGGCTCGCTTCACGTCCAGACGGACGACCTGAGTGCCGTCGAGCAGGCGGTGCGCCAGTTCGTCCCGCGGCTCCCGGGCGCGTCGCGCGGCTCGCTCGTCGCGCCGCCGCGGCACGGGTGGATCGCGGTGTACGACGACGTCTGCGACCGCAGCCCGGAGATGCTCCGCCGACTGGGGCGGGAGATCTCGGACCGGATGGGAGCGGTCGTGCTGCTCCTCGGGATCGAGCGCGACGACCTCCTGCGCATGATCCTGTTCGAGCGCGGCAGCATCGTCGACGAGTACCTGTCCGTGCCGGAGTTCTACGGGCCGCTGCCCCCGGGCGACGTGGTCGCGCTCGCCGCCAACCCGAGGGTCGTGAACCGGCTCACGGGTGCCGATCCCGAGGCTGTGAGACGCATCGCACGCACCGCTCCCGCGCCCGCGGACCTGCCGCCGGCACGTGAGCTGCTCGCCGAGCTCGCCGCCGCGCTCGGGCTCGAGGGGACGGGCCACGGCTGGGCAGACGCGCCGGAGCTCGACGGCGCCGTCCGCGTGGGGCGAGCGTGAAGGTCGTCCTGCTGCACGGCTGGCCGCGCGACGAGCGGATGTGGGAGCGTCAGATCCCGCTGCTCCAGGCCGAGGGGTTCGAGGTCGAGGCGCCACGCCTGTACGGCCGGGGCCCCTCGATCGACGGCTGGGCCGCACAGCTCCTCCGCGACGACGACCGGCCGTTCGTCGCGATCGGCGCGTCGATGGGTGGCTACTGCGCGCTCGCGCTCGCGCGGCGGGCGCCCGAGCGCGTCGTCGGGATGGCGCTCGTGGGCTCGAGGGCCGACGCAGACTCGTGGGACCGCCGGCGCTACCGCGAGGACCAGATCGCCGAGCTCCGCGCGGACAACGCGCAGCCCCAGGTGTACGGCGAGCCCACGAACGAGGATCTCGCGGTCGCCCAGGAGGCGATGCGCGACCGCCTCGACCTCACGGGCATCGTCGCGTCGTTCGGCGGGCCCATCCTCGTCTGCATCGGCGACCGCGACGAGTTCGTCTCCGTCGACGAGGCGCTCAGCGTGTCGGAGAGCGCGTTGCAGGGAACGCTCGAGGTCTTCCCGGGCGCGGGCCACTTCCTCTCCCTCGACCAGCCCGAGCGCTTCGACGTCGTCCTGCTCGAGTTCCTGCACCAGTGGAAGGCGTGACGCTCGAGGAGCTGCGCGTGCGGCTCGACGCCGGACACGTCGCCCTCCTCGACGTCCGCAGCCCGCAGGAGTTCACTGGCGAGACCGGGTACGGGTGCGATCCGCGACAGGGGCACATCGCGGGCGCGCGCAACCTGCCGCTGGACGAGCTGCTCGCGTGCCGCTGCGCCGAGGACGTACGGGCGCTCGTCGGGCTCCCGGAGGGCGCGGAAATCGTCGCCTACTGCCATTCCGGGAGCAGGTCGGCGTTCGCCGCGCAGCTGCTCCGCGACGCCGGGTACGCGGCGCGCAACTACGAGGGCTCCTGGCACGAGTGGTCGCGTGAGCCCGACCTGCCGGTGGAGTAGCCCCTCGACGTGACGGGCGGCTCGCTCCCGGGATTGGTCCTCGGCCTCGGCGTGCCCGACGACGTCTTCGCCGAGATCGCGGTGATCCTGCTCGTCTCCGCCCTCGCGGGGCTCGTCGCGGTCCGGCTGCACCAGCCCCTCGTCGTCGCCTTCGTCGCGGTCGGGGTCGTCGTCGGCCCGAGCGTCCTCGGCGTCGTCCAGCCGGGCTCGGAGCTCGAGCTCTTCGCCGAGCTCGGAGTCGCGCTGCTCCTCTTCGTCGTCGGGCTGAAGCTCGACCTGCACGTCCTCCGCGACCTCGGGCCCGTCGCGCTCGTCGTCGGGGCAGTGCAGGTCGTCGTGATCGCGGGTGTCGGCGTCGTCCTCGCGCTCGCGGTCGGCATGGAGACGGAGGCCGCGCTCTACGTCGGCATCGGCCTTGCGCTCTCGAGCACCGTCATCGTGGTCAAGCTCCTCTCCGACCGGCACGAGATCGACGACCTGCACGGCCGTCTCGCGGTCGGCATCCTCATCGTGCAGGACCTCGTCGCCGTGGTGGTGATGATCGCCGTCGCGAACGCGGGCGAGGACGAGTCGGGCTCGCTCGCCGCGGCGCTCGCGAGCGCCGTGCTCGGAGGCGTCGCACTGCTCGTCGTGCTCGCGGCGCTCATGCGCTGGGTGCTGACGCCGCTCGTCCACGCACTCGCGCGCAACGCGGATCTCCTCCTTCTCTTCGCGATCGCCTGGGCGGTTGGCGTTGCCGCGGCGAGCGATGCGGTCGGGATGGGGCCGGAGGTCGGGGCGTTCCTCGCCGGGTTCTCGCTCGCGTCGACTCCGTACCGCGAGGCCATCGGGTCGCGGCTCGTCACCGTGCGCGACTTCCTGCTCCTGTTCTTCTTCATCGATCTGGGCTCGCGACTCGAGCCGGGCGAGGCCGTCGATCAGCTCGCGGTCGCGCTCCTCCTCTCGGCGTTCGTCCTCATCGTCAAGCCTCTGGTGATCGTCGCGCTGCTGTGCGCGCTCCGGTACCGGAGCCGGGTCGCGCTGGAGACCGGGCTCTCGCTCGCGCAGATCAGCGAGTTCTCGCTGATCCTGGCCGCGCTCGGCCTGCGCTACGGCCACATCGACGAGGAGACGACCACGCTGATGATCGTGGTCGCCCTCGTGACGATCCCGGCCTCGTCGTACCTGCTGCTCAACTCAGAGACGATCGCGCGCGGGGTGGGGCCCGCGCTCCGCTTCCTCGAGCGTGCGGCGCCCATCCACTCGCCGGCCGAGCACGAGGCGCCGCCGGACGTGGTCGTCGTGGGGCTCGGCCGGTACGGCGCAGGCATCGTCTCCGGGCTCCGCGAGCGCGACCTCGCCGTGCTCGGGGTGGACTTCGACCCGGTCGCCCTTTCGCGCTGGGCCGAGGCCGGCGTTCCGGTGCTCTACGGCGACGCGGAGGACCCAGAGCTCGCCCACCTGTTGCCGCTGCCGGAGTCCGGCTGGATCGTGAGCTCCATCCGCCGAACCGACGCGAACCTGGCGCTCCTGCACGCGCTCGCGAAGCGGAGATACGCGGGCCGCGTGGCCGTCGCCGCGCACCGTCCGGCCGACGCCGAGCGGCTTCTCGCGGCGGGGGCCGACCGCGTGTTGCTCCCGTACGCCTCGGCCGCGAGGGACGTCGTCGAGCTCATCGCCCGTTGAGCGCACGAGTACGGTTCGGCCGCCCGCCGGACGACCCACGGCTCGAGCTGGTCCCGGCGGGCGCGACGGTCCGTCGCGACCCTTCGGCTTGACACACTTCGCGAGACGGCGGATGATCCGTGCCTGAGCTGCGAGGTCGTCCCGGCCCCGAGGAGGTTCGGACGGCCGAGGAGGGGGGTACACGGGCATCATGCCGATCGTCACGAAGTGCACCGCGCCAGGATGCGAGACGCTGACCATGGGTCCGCTCTGCCTGGAGCACGAGCTGGCGCTGCAGGCGCTCGACGCCGAGGTCACGGGCCACGCTCAGAACAGCGTCGGCGCGAGCGGCGGCGGCTCGATGCCGCCCGTGGCCGCGATCCCGGCCGCGTCCAGGAGCCCGCGGAAGGTCGCGGCGCTCCGCGGCGCGTAGTCGTCGCGGTTGTTGTTGAAGAGGGCGTAGACCTCGTCCGCCCTCTCCGCGAGGTCGCCCAGCTTCGGCACCCACTCGGCGAGTTCGTCGGCGGAGTACAGCCAGTCGAAGCGGTCGGAGGAGCGCTCGGAGCGGATGTTCCACGTCTTGACGTTGCGCCCGTGGAACCGCACGTATGCGACGCGGTGCGTCGCTGCCGCGACCGGCGGCAGGACATTCGATGCGCGCGTCGGCGGTGCGTCGACGGAGACGTAGGCGAGCCCGCTGCGCTCGAGGAACGCGAAGGTGTCGGCGCGCTCGTCCTCCTCGAGCCAGGAGCGGTGACGGAACTCGACGAGCGGGACGAGGGGCTCGAGGAGCCCCTGGACGCGGGCGAGCTCCTCCTTCGCCTCGGGCGACTTCACGAAGCGCGGGTGGTACTGGAGCAGGATCCCGCGCAGCTTCCCCGACAGCTCGAGCGGCTCGAGCGAGGCGCGGAACTCCGCGAACGCGAGCGCCTGGTCGGACGGCTCGTGGTGCGTCATCGTCGCGTGCGCCTTCACGTGGAAGACGAACTCCGGCGGAGTGCGCTGGGCCCAGCGGCCAGCCACCGCTGGATCGGGCAGGTGGTAGAACGGCGAGTCCACCTCGACCGTGTCGAAGCGCTCCGCGTAGTAGGCGAGGCGCGCCTTTGGCGTCGAGACGCCGCGGGGGTACCAGGCCTTCAGCAGCCCCTCGTCGGCGAAGCTGCACGTCCCCAGGCGGACGGTCGCGGGCACGGTAGGAGCCTAAGCTGATCCGCACGGTCGCCGCGCTTCTCGCGGCCGTGCTCCTCGCCACCGTCCCGGCCTGCGGCGGCGCGGAGGGCGGCGGCGAGCGGCCGCGGCGCCTTCTCTTCGTCGGGAACAGCCTGACCGCGACGAACGACCTCCCGGCGACGGTGAGGGCGCTCGCGGCGGAGGCAGGACGGCAACCGGTCGAGACGCGGATGGTCGCTCCGGGCGGTGTCAGCCTCGAGGAGCACTGGCGCTCGACGGGCGCGCGGCAGGCGCTCGAGGAGGGGCCATGGGACGCCGTCGTCCTCCAGCAGGGGCCGTCGACGCTCCCCGGGAGCCGGGCGCACCTGCGCACGTGGACACAGCGCTGGGCGGATGACGCGCGCGCGCACGGTGCGCGTCCGGCGTTGCTCGGGGCGTGGCCAGAGGCGGAGCGTCGGGACGCCTTCCCGGCGGCCATCGACTCCCATGCGGCGGCGGCGATGGCGTCGGAGACGACGCTGCTGCCCGTGGCGGCGGCCTGGCGCGTCGCATGGAAGCGCGACTCGGGTCTCGAGCTCTACGGGCCGGACGGATTCCATCCGAGCGAGCTCGGAACGCAGCTCGCGGGGCTCGTCGTCTACGCGGGGCTCACCGGAGCAGATCCCGAGGAGCTCTCTTTGGACCTCGACGACGACGTCGCGACCGTCGTGCGGGCGGCCGCGGCCGAGGCGCGTTCCCTTACCGGGTGACGGGCGCCCGCAGCCCGGGGAGCCCGAGCACGGCCGTCCCGATCCGCACGCGCGCGCTCGCGGGCAGCGGCGGTTGGTCGAGGTAGAGGAGGTTCGAGCTCGAGTGCGCCGTCGACGAGGACGCGAGCGTCAGGGTGAGACGTGACC